>NZ_JBHSQV010000166.1:0-43472 GCF_042658665.1 Marinicrinis lubricantis | reverse complement strand
GAGTTCACCTCATCTCATTTGGTATCGTTTGGTCACTTTACCTATTCGAGATTTGGGGAGGTACTCCTTTTTCTATGTCTAAAAAAGTCAGTCATATCAAGGCATGAGATTTATGAAATTGATTCAACTTTGTGTTTATAGTTCATGCTGCTGATAAAAATGATATTCAGGGACATTGGTCAGAAAATATTTTTTCTGAATGGATCAGTGAAAAATTAATATCTGGATACCCAGATGGTTCCTTTAGATTATTTTTGGCACAATCTGCCCTGTCGCTATAGCTTTTCGGTACTGCTCGGGAGCCAGATCTTTTAAACTTCCATGCATTCGACGTTTGTTATAAAACTCAATGTATTTCGTTACAACAGCATAAGCTTCCTGGTAGGTTGCAAATTCATGCCTTTGCAAACACTCTGATTCGAGCACACTGTGGAACGATTCAATGTGAGCGTTCTTATTTGGCGTTTTCGGCGGGATGCGCTCATGTACGGTTTCATTTGTCAAGCAAGCCTCTTCGAAGACATGGCTAATAAACTGTGGTCCGTTATCTGTTCGAACGACAGGGCGAATGTTAGTTTGAAACAACCGCCTCTTCCACAAGCTGCGCTGGATGAGAGCCGCCGCGTGCTTTCCTTCACAGGAGAGCCCAAAGTGAAAATCCACTACTTCCCGATCACAAACATCAAATACACAAAGAAGGAAAAAGAAGCGCTGCTCACCTGCGATATAACCGTATTTCACGTCCATCTCCCAAAGCTCATTCGAAGCCGTAATCTCGCGGTTATTCGCCAACCTGCGCGGATATGCGGTGCGTTTCCGGCGTTGTGGCTGCAAAAGCTCCAACTGCTTCAGCAGTCGATAGACTTTCTTCTTGTTAATGACAAGGTTGTATTCCCGTTGCAGACAAACGGTAAGCTTACGATAACCATATACTTCAGTTTCATCGCTAATGAGCTCACATAGCCACTCACGTATCTGTTCGTCACTGATTTCTTTGCCGGTGGTTGTTTTCGAATAACCCGGCACAGGACGGCCACCTCTGCGCTTCACAGCTTGCGGGGAAGGAATGTTCTTCTTGCGATAGTAGTAGATTTGCTCGCTAACACCGACAATCTGTAAGATGCGCTTAGCCGCATATCCCAGCTTGATCCACTTGTCGGCTATTTCAATTTTGTCCGATAAGCTGGGTTCTGCTTTTTTAGCAAGTCACGTAATACAGCAATCTCTAGATCTTTTTCACCAAGGATCTCCTTAAGTTGTTTGTTCTCTCCCTCGAGAGCTCGGAATTCCTGCGGTGACGGCACATACGCTTTTATGGCCTTGGCTGATGGCTCAGTCTGCTGCCAGTCGGTATGCTCCGCCTGCTCTATCCAACGATACAGCACTTTTGGATTAATGTTATGTCTACGTGCGACCTGCGAGGCGTTCCCGACTTCCTTCGCTTCTTGTACAACCTGTTGCTTGAACTCTAACGTGAACCTTCTTCGTTGCATAAATAATCCCCTCCACTGGTTCTGCTTCTAGCTTACACTGTTAAGTGGGCTAGACTCAAATCCAATTTCGGGGCTTAAGAGTAACCTTACCATACCTTTTTTTGCTATTACAACTAAATATACCAATTAATTGGTTTTCCTTAAAGGTATTTTTCCTTTTATGCATCTTTTGTTAAATAACTTAAGAAATTCATACTAATCTACGATACCGTTATGGCTTTAACAAGTGTTAGCGCAATTATTATTGCAGCGTTTGTCACTACACTTTTCAGGTAGCCCATATGAATATCGAACTCAGGTTGCTGGAATTGTTTTTTAATTAATATTTACTTGACCGTGGTCAGTTCAGTGGATGTAGAGGCATTTTGATTACTGAAAAGGGGTATGGTGAAGTATGGTTTATACCGAAGTGCCGACTTTTGAAAGAGCGTTTTCACCTTAGGATATTTTATTGTGAAATTAAACGCTCGTTCAGGCGGCAGGCCGAAGGTATACCCCGTACGTATTTCATGGTGATATTCCTTTCGTTTTAAATAGCAACCCCCATACCGTAATCGGCATGGGGGCTTATTTTGATTATGGCCGGATCATGCTGCCCATTCTTCTCGCCGCTTCAATCAGCGTAGGCACATGCTCCTTCATTTTATCAACGGTTAACCGATTCGCTGGGCCGGACACCGACAACGCCGCTACCATTTGATGATGTCGGTCATAAATCGGCACAGCGACAGCAGCCGCTCCCGCTTCCCTCTCCTCAATACTGGTCGCATAGCCAATCTCGCGAATCTGTGCCAGCTGCTGCTCGAAGGCCATCTTTTCGATAAAATCCGGCCATTCCTCATCTCGCAATATTTGCTCCTGTATTTCCTTCGGAGCAAATGCAAGCAGCACCTTGCTGGACGCGCCGACATAGAGCGGAAGTCTTGCTCCTACGGTTGCGACTCTGCGAATCGACTGCCGGCTCTGCACCGCTTGAATTCGAATCCGTTCTTTGCCGTCACGAATGTAAAGGCTGACGGTCTCTTCCAGCTGATCCCTCAGCCGCTCCAGCTCCGGAAGCAAAACGATTGCTGGATCATCGGTTTCGGAAAGATGTGCCGACAGCTCCCAAATGCGGAACCCCAGCTTATATTTATCCGTCTCCGGATTACGGGTAACAAAGCCCTTATGCTCTAGGGAGGCAAGCAGCCGATGTACCGTGCTTTTATGCAAATTTACCTTGGAAGCGATCTCCGTCATGGCCCATTCCTGATGCTCGGTAAAGCACAGCAGAATGTCTAACGCCCGTTCAACAGATCTCACGGTTGACTTTCCTTCTTCCATGGCAAACACCTCTTTTCTACATGTTTCACACTGTGAAACTCGATACCATTAGTATAACGAACAGAATCATCATCGTAAAGCTTAATCTCCGTGTTTCAGTCAGTGCGCAGCTTCCATATTTCAAGAGATGGACCAAATTGGAGGGACCCTATTTTTTCATAAAATCAACGATACCAGAATATACATGATTACAGTTTGAAGCTTGAATCGGGGAGGCGTATTGCGGTGCTGATGATTTACGGCAGGCTCATGCCGCTTAGAATTTTAGAGGAAATCCGGTTTTGGAAAATGCAGGAGAAGGAACATACGGTTGTCATTCGCAGTCTTGTTCCCCAGCTGGAACCCCCATTTGTCCGTTTGATGAATGAATGGGAGCAGGTATTTGGACAAACCGAAGAGTCTGCAAATGCACTCATCACTTCGGCTCTAGGTTCGGCACCTTCCTACATCCCAACAAGTGAAACAAAGCTCCAACAGCTCATGCAAGTCTCTATGATGCAGTCTCAAGAATTTATAAAACAGCTTTATCAGATGATGGAGCACAGCCGTGCCATTCGCAGCCTTCCGATCGCTAGAACCGTTATCATCCATATTATCCGTGAATCAGAATATTTCCTTAACGTCATCCATGCCTATATGCATGCCGAACCGTCCCCATATCGAGAGAACTATCGAAGCCAACACGGGTCTACCGAACCCTCTGCCTCTGCTCATTCTTATGTGGAGCGCTTTGAAGACACGATCCAATCGCAACAGGCAACCGCTACGAATGAAGGACTTTGGTCTTCTGCGTATCAAAAAGAAGGTCAAGTACCGATCGGCAAACATACGCTTCCTCCTCTGCCCTACGCTTACAACGCTTTAGAGCCTTATATTGACGAAAAGACGATGCGACTTCACCATGACGAGCATCATCAAAGCTATGTGAACGGGTTAAATCAGGCGGAGAAAAAAATGATGGAAGCGCGGCGAAGCGGTAACTTCGACCTCATCAAGCATTGGGAACGGGAAGCAGCCTTTAACGGAGCTGGCCATTATTTACATACGCTGTTCTGGGAAACGATGAGCCCAGAAGGCGGCGGGAAACCAGAGGGAGCCATCGCCGAACAAATCCGCAATGATTTCGGCAGCTTCGATGCCTTTAAGAAACATTTCAGCCAAGCTGCTGAGAAAGTGGAGGGCGGCGGATGGGCCATCCTCGTTTGGAGCCCTCGCAGCCGCCGAATGGAGATTCTACAGGCGGAGAAACACCAAAATTTATCCCAATGGGATATCATTCCGCTGCTTCCGCTCGATGTTTGGGAACATGCCTATTACTTGAAATATCCGAATAAGCGGGCGAAATATATTGAAGCTTGGTGGAATGTCGTCCATTGGCCTTCTGTGAACGAACGTTTTCGAAAAGCCCGGGAGTTGAAATGGCAGCCTTTTTAATAAAGGACGGATTGTCAAGCTAAGTGCAACAGATCCTCCATGAACGATTCATTTGCAGACTTCCACCCGAGACACTTCCGAGGCCGGTGGTTTATGAGGTGGAGGGCGCGGGCCAGTTCTTCATCTGTAACCTCCGCAAAATCTTTCCCCTTCGGGAAAGATTCGCGGAGGAGCCCATTTGCATTCTCATTGGATCCACGTTGCCAGGACGAGTAGGGATCGGCGAAATACACGTTGAAATACACGTTAATACCATGAAAGAACTCCAACGCTGTATGGCAAGCGAATTCCTTCCCACGGTCAACGGTCGCGGTCTTGAAGGCTCCTTGTGGAAACTGCCCAGTTACTACGCCAAATGCAATCTCCATGGAATGAGCGGTGCGGTCAGGCATCTTAACAGCTAGGTACATACGCGTCTTGCGTTCAATAAAAGTCGCTACGCAGGCACGACTTTTTCCCCGGCTGGAGACAACTGTATCGAGTTCCCAGTGACCGAATGACTCACGCTTCTTAACGGATTTAGGACGCTGGACAATCGTTTTACCCACTAGAAACCGGCCACGTGTCTCCATAGGCTTCCGTCGTTTTCCTTTAAACTTCGCCCCCAGCCAGACGTCCGTTATAAAGCCACCGGTAAATTGTTTTGAAGCATACAAACGACTTTCCGCTTGCACGACGTTCTTCAGCGATCTGCTCAGGCGACCAGATCAGGTGCAGCTTATCCTCCAGTTCATCAGCTAACTCCGTCGTGTAGCGACCTTTTTTCGGCTTGCTGAACTTCCGCCGATCTTCGTAGGCAACCTGCGCTGCTCTGCTTGGTATACGCCACTCAAGCTTCCTCGCTTTCGTTCTCTTGCGATTGCTGAGTGGTGCCGCCCTAACTCCCTGCCGATTTCTCGATTCGACCATCCAATTCGGATTAGGACTTCTAGCTGGCTACGTTCGGTTATGCTAAGATGAGTGTAACTCATGGTTATATTCTCCTGTTGTTATATGAAAATAAAGCGCTAAAATTGGTAAATAAAGTTATTAACCACGAACCCGCACGAGCGTGTAGCATAAAATCCTGCCCCGTCCAGAGTAATGATTCATTATGCCACCGATTGCTCCTCTTTACCTTTACTTCGGAAAAGCGGAATCATAATTAGGAATCCTGCAAAAAAACAGAATCCGGCCAATTCGTACACAATGGTAAGTGAAAGAGTATTTTTCAGCACACCTGCAACACTCATCATAAGGAGCATCGCTCCCGTCATAAGCGGAGTGCGGATTCCCATTACCCGACCTATAAAGTTTTGATCGGTATGCTGCACGACCATTGCGCTATTTCCGACAAAAATGGCCGGCTGCAGAAGCGCAATGATGAATTGGGCCATCATCGTTAGCCATATCACGGTAGACATCCCTGTTAAGATGATCCCGACACCGTTGACGAGTAAGCCGATCATGAGGAAACGTTGTGGGGCGACCTTAGCCGCGAGAGCAAATGTTACTATTCCTCCGACAATTTCACCCAAACCATAAGGTATGCTAATCCACTTCAAAGCCTCTGCAGGCAAGTCCAATTGCTCCGTAACAAGGAAGATTCCCAGCGGCGAAATTAACCCAACTCCTAGTCCCACCAACGTGAAACATATACTGAGCTGTAAGAGTAACTTGTTTACGTAGACAAAACGAATGCCGTCCGCCATTTCGCGAAAAAGCGATGATGGGTTTGTCTCTCGAATATTTAGTTGCTTTTCATCAGAAGGGACGAAGACTAGGGAGAAAGCGGATAGCAGAAAGCAAGTGCTGGTCGTCAATATTGAAACTTCAATTCCGAATTGCTGATATACCAACGTTCCCAGGATCGGACCAAGAACCATAAAGACAGATGTTAAGGTTTGTAGCAGAGACATGCAGGATTGTGCATCTTCATCACGTACATGATTCTTGAATAGCTTCATGCCGGAAGGCTGTGCAAACTGTGATAGAATGGAGGAGCATAATGTTGCTAAAAAAATGATCTTCCATGTTCCAACTTCCAACATAACAAAGACAATAAATACGGATAACGAACTTAAGCATTCACACCAAACCATTATTCTCTTGGGCCGCCATCTATCTGCGAATACCCCGCCAATGAAAGAAAAGATAAAAATTGGCGCATATTCCGCGACCGAGATCAAGGAAACGGCAATTGAATCTCCGCCTGTCACCTCCATAACATACAAGAGAACAGCAAAATTACGAATCCAAATACCAATTTGAGAAAATAGAGTTGAAATCATAACGGCTCGAACAAAGC
The DNA here is from genome assembly GCF_042658665.1 of Marinicrinis lubricantis. Lineage (NCBI taxonomy): Bacteria > Bacillati > Bacillota > Bacilli > Caryophanales > Paenibacillaceae > Marinicrinis > Marinicrinis lubricantis. The sequence continues at coordinate 36,935 of NZ_JBHSQV010000166.1, read as the reverse complement.
CGTTTTGAAGCAGTTGAATGGATCCTGACATTTATAGCTTCCTCCCTCGTCATCTATTCGATTGTCATCTTACGGTCTACTGTAAGGGGAGGGTCAATATACTTTTCGAAAAAAGTTCGTCTTGACTCTCCTCTTAGGGAAGACTTTAAGCTACGTAAGGAAGGGAGGGATGAGCCATGTTGTACACGATAAAAGAAGTATCGGAACTGTCCAATATTACGATCAAAACGCTTCATCATTATCACAAGATCGGTCTCCTCTTACCGAGCAAAGTAAGCGAAGCCGGATACCGATTGTATGGAATGAAAGAGTTAGAACGTTTGCAAGAGATTCTATTTTACAGAGAATTGAATATTTCCTTAGATCAAATCAAGGAAATGATGGAACATCATTCAGACCGGCTATCCATTCTTTCACAGCAGGAGGAGTTACTTCTTAGCCGCAAACACAGGCTGGATACCATCATTCAAACATTGCGTAAATCCATTGCATGTATAAAGGAAGGGGAAACCATGGATAATAGGGAAATGTTCAAAGGTTTTGAAAACGAGGAAGAGTGGAACAAAGCGCTGACTGAGCAAAATCAATATTTGAAGGAATCGTATGGGATGGAGTCTCATGAGGTTGCCCCAACGGATGTTAAGGACTTAAACGAACAAGCAGTTGAAGCCATGACTTTCATGAATGAAATGGCAAGTTCATTAAGAGAAGGCTTAAAGCATAACGATGAAAAAACAAGAAATTTGATTCGATGCCATCTTGAGTTTATGAATAAGCATGGGCACAAAGCATCGATTGAAGACTTTGTGGCACAGACTCGATTTTTTCTAAGTGATGACTTTCATCTTAAGATGCTCGAAAGTCAGCAAACCGGGTTGGCTTATTATCTATCAGCAGCGGCAGAGTCTTTCGCGGCAACGAATCAATAAAGCAAAACCCGGTTGACCAAAAAAGCTGGTGTACCTTTTGAGTATAAGGGCCACCAGCTTTATTTTTCTTGAAGGATGTTATTCCTTGATTGCTTCCGGAGCGCAAGTCTATTTTAATTTTCTTTCTCTCGCTAACATCTACAACTTTTACTTTCAGACGACTACTCTGTAATAGTGGTTGCGGTGATTCCATTTTACATAAATACTTCCATAAGCCTTTAATCTACCTGTCGCACTTCTTTTTACAATCCGTCAAAGTAAAAAGCGGAGCGCATGCTTATCGTCAGCATACGCTCCGCTTTCATATCAACCGCCATTTATTCTTTCACAAGAGATAAAAATTCAGCGCGCAGAGCAGCATCCTTGAGGAAGGATCCGCGTACCGCAGAAGTCATCGTCTTGCTTCCCGGCTTCTTCACGCCTCTGGAGCACATGCACAAGTGCTGCCCGTCCACGATGACCATTACTCCATGCGGCTGCAGCGTCTCCATCATAATATCCGCAATTTCCGATGTAATGCGTTCCTGCACCTGCAGCTTCCTCGTCACCGCTTCGACTAGACGGGCTAGCTTGCTTAATCCGGCAATCTTACCGCTTGGAATGTACCCGATATGGACGTTGCCGAAAAAAGGTGCCATATGATGCTCGCATTGGCTGTAATAGACGATATCCTTAACAATAACTAGCTCCTCATGCTGCTCATCAAAGGTTACACCCAGCACATCTCGCGGGTCTACTTGATAGCCGGCAAAAATCTCCTCATACATCCGAGTCACTCTGGCCGGCGTATCGATCAAGCCCTCCCGGTCTACATCTTCCCCAATTAATCGTAGAATTTCCCGAATATGCTGTTCGATTTGCTCTCTATTTTGTGCAACTAATTCATTTCTGTAATCTTTAACACCTGACATGATGGGTTCCTCCTTCCGCTGCCTCCCTTGGGTTTGACAGCTGTTACACCACAAATGTAGCATCTGATGCTTAGCCTATTCCACCATTATACAAAATCCCCCGCTAAAGTGAAGCCATTCGGCTGCACAGCTTATCCACATTTCAATTCACAAGCGTCATGCAGAGAGAGTCCACACACACACGGACGATGATTCGTATAACAGCCTACTAGCTTTTTACATTTAAAAAAGCGCCCCTTGGCAAGGTTGCTTCCGGCGGCGCTCCTAAGGTCATTTGAATTTTTTGTTGTTCTTCATCATATGCTGTACTCGATTCATTTGCTTTTGATTCAAATTGTAGCCCATTTGCTTTGCCATTTTTTGCAGCATCTCTGGATTGCTTTGCATTTTCTCCACCTGCTTACGAAGGTAAAATACACCTACTGCAAAGCCGATAACCAGGCCCACAATCAGCATGAGTATGGCAATAATCCAAGTCCACATCAGCCCAACCCCCATTACATCGTTTCCAACGGTGATTCTCTCTTCCATCTAATGAAAAGAGCGATTTCAAGTTCACACTGCAATAATAGCATGGATTGACTCAACTTACAAACCGTTTCCAGCCTTCCAATGCGAGCAGCGTTTCCTTGATATAAAGGCCGCCGCCGTACCCTACCATGGAGCCGTTCTTACCAATTACCCGATGGCAGGGAACGATGATTGGAACCGGATTGCGGTTGTTGGCGCCGCCTACTGCCCTCACTGCCTTCAGATTGCCTACAGCTCCAGCTATATCTTGATACGATCGTGTTTCCCCATACGGAATATCCATCAGCGCCCGCCATACCTTCCGCTGAAAATCGGTTCCGCTTAAGTCCAATGAGAGATCAAAGATTTTCCGTTTCCCGCTGAAATACTGCTCCAGCTGTAAAACAGCAGCTTGGAGCAACCCAGCTTGCGGAGCCTTCTCAACAGTATCCTGATCAAACGCTTCAGCTGGATTAAATGCAGAAAGTCTCTGCACATACTCTTCAAAGCTGCAAAATTCAATACTGCATATTCCTTTGTCCGTCGAAATAAGGGTAAGCGTTCCGATCGGAGAAGACATCTCGCATGCATACCTCTTCACTAGGATTTCTCCTTCCCTGCACCAGCACGAATCTTCTCAGCGGCTTTAGCTAAAGCTTCAAGCACCTCCGGCCTATCTTCCTTGCCCTGCGCCTTATTAATCCACGATGCCGCTTCCTCGCCTGCAATTTCGCCCAAGCTCCATGCGGCGGCTTCCCGGATCTCATACCGGGGATCGTCCATCAGCAGCTGCCCCAGCAGCTGAACGGCACTGCGATCCTTGAAATTACCAAGCGCGATGACCGCATTGCGCTGCAGCGGCTTCTTCCCGCGCCAAGCTGCTGCACTGGCGCCGAATGTCTCCTTGAACTGCTTATTGCTCATCGTCAGCATCGGCTTGAGTAATGGCTTAGCCACTTCTGGGTCCGGCCGCAGCTCCTCATGCTGAGTCCAGTTCTTCCCTTTATTTTTCGGACATACTATTTGACAGGTGTCACACCCGTACAGTCGGTTGCCGATTTTCTTCTTAAAGTGATCCGGAAGTACGGTCTTCGTCTGTGTCAGAAACGATACACAGCTGCCCGCATGAAGCTGTCCGGGGCCAACGAGCGCACCCGTAGGGCATGCGTCGATACAGATCGTACAGTCTCCACATTCATCCAAAATCGGTTTATCCGGAGGCAGTGGAATATCTGTAATCATTTCCCCTAAGTAAACCCATGAGCCGTATTCCGGTGTAATGATCGCACAATTTTTGCCGCTCCAACCGATTCCCGCCCGCTCCGCTACAGCTCGATCCGATAATGCGCCCGTGTCGACCATGATCTCTGTCCTGCAGTCCGGGACTTGTTCCTTCAACCATTCCTCCAAGCGCTGAAGCCGCCTTCTTAACACATGATGATAATCTTCCCCCCATGCAGAGCGGGATAAAATTCCGCGATATTTGCCCGGCTCGGATTTCGGGGGACTGCTCATCTTAGATGGGTAGGCGACAGCGATCGCAATAATCGACTTCGGTGATTCCATCAACCGTTCGGGATGTGTCCGTTTCTCAATATCCGGCTCCTCAAAACCGGATTCTCTGCCCAATTCCCGATGTCGAATCAAAATTTCCTTCAAATCCAAAAAAGGGTCTGCCGAAGCAATCCCTATTTTATCGATCCCCATGCTAGGAGCCGCCTGCAGCAGCTCTTCCTTCAGAAGTGACCAATCCTGCTCGTCCGTCATGCGCACGGAATATGGCACCCTATTCACCTCATGTTAGTTGTTTGATCGCCTCTCTTGCCAGCTCATCACAACGATTATTATATTCATTATCGCTATGACCTTTTACTTTAACATATTCTACTCGATGTGTCTCCATCAGTTGAAGCAGCTGCTTCCATAAATCCTGATTTTCGACCGGCTGATTTTTGCTGTTCTTCCAGCCATTCCGCTGCCATCCCTTATACCACCCCTTCTGAAAACAGTTTACAACATAGGCCGAATCACTATATATCGTGACATGGCACGATTCCTTCAGCAGCTCAAGCGCTCGGATAACAGCCAAGATTTCCATTCGATTGTTCGTCGTTTGGGGCTCTCCCCCGGATATTTCCTTGCGGTGCTCCCCAAACATTAATATGGCCCCATATCCGCCGGGACCCGGGTTGCCGGAACAAGCGCCATCGGTGTAAATATCTATTTTTTTCATCTTATCCCCCTTATGGTTATCCATCTAACGCCCACTGCTTACTGGTCGGTATTCCCATTCTTCCATTCTTCGTAATATTGTATGACCGCTTCATCTTGAAATGGTGCCTGATTCCTACGAATGCGCTCAATCACGGATTCCAATCCTCGCTCGACCTTTTCTTCTACTAAAGGAGAGTAATTATACCGATGCTTATGCAGCTCATACTCTGCTTCGTCGAGCACATGCACCTGCTTATGATGCGTGACAACAACGTCCAAATCGTAATCAATATATGTCATATTCGAACCATCATTATAAGGTGGAGAAGCAATATTGCAGTAATACCTGATCCCGCCCTCTTCAATCAATGCCACCACGTTAAACCACTGCTTAGGGATAAAAAAAGAGATGCCTGGAATGCGGCTGACCCAGTGACTGCCATTCGCCTCCTGAATAGGGGTTTGATCGTTGATCAACACATGTATCCCCTCATTCCGGTGCTCCGGACGCAGCTTATGGCCTGGGATAAGCCAATTTTCTTTCCACATCCGATGCAGGTGGCCGTCATGCTTGAAGCTTTTAATGATGTATGGAAGGTAGCTGTCCATCTCCTAATCCTCTCTTGTTAAAGACATATTTATGGTAAATAAACGAAAATGTATTCCGCTGATGTTTATTCTATAGTAATAGAAAAGCATATCTGTCTGCCATATGCAAATGACAAAAAGATATGCTCTTCCACCTTTTTCGCTGTCTTCCGATCAGCTGGACAGGATGCTTAATTTGTTATTAACCGCGGTCTCAAAGTGCCTGTCCTCATAGCCTAAAGAACGATACATTGGCACCAGAGTTTCATTATGCGGATCGAGTGGAACCACTACACTGCGCACGCCGCGGGCGTCAAAACGCTTATTCAATGCTTGAATCAATCCTGCATTTACGTCTTGCTCATTTTCGTACGAACGGACTGCAATTCTATAGTAGTACCCCCTGCAGTTATCAATCGTGCCGATAATAGCACCAACAATGTCGCCGTCCTGCACCGCCACCATGATCAATTCGGAGTCCCAAGACAATTGGTTGGCAAATGCATCCATCGTCTCTTCGAAGCATTCTCCAGTCAGAACTTCCTCCAACAGTCTACTTGTTGCGGCATAATCGCTCAGTTGAAAAGAACGTATCAGCATCCTATCATTTCGCTCCTGTTCTGTTATCGATGAATTCCCTTACTGACCATGCTCAATAACCCATACTCCTAAGCTGATTTACAGAAGAATAGAAATGTATCGGGATATTGGACAGACTATTAGATTATAACTTAATAATACGACAAAAAGTGTCATTTTCCTTTTAAAACATTAAAAAAAACTTAAAAAAACCGATTTTTCTGTTGTAAGCGCTAACTATTAAGCGCTTACAACCGGATTTCTCATCCATGCTTCATATTATGTATACAAACCGAAAGGCCTGTTCATGATAATAGCGGTTCTTTTTTACCAGCTTATTAATAGGAGGAAAGGATAGCAATGACAGAAAACCATCGCAGGCTTGAGGAGCTGAGTGATGTGCAGTTATCGAATTGGACCAGCGAGGAGCTCATGCACCATCACCGGTCGATGAGCGATCTATCCCCTTGGCTGAATAGTCAAGGCTCTTCCCTGCATCACCAAATTATCGATGAAATCATGCGCAGAAACTCTTCCGATTAGCGTTTTCCCGTTTGCTTAAGTGTGAAATCGGAACTTACTTTTCATACATAAATGTTGATTTATTATCAAAAATCAGGGATAATATGATTGGAAAAAACATCTAATAGGAGGTTTTTATACCCATGGCACATCAATTACCTGCACTTCCGTATGCAAACAACGCACTCGAACCCCATATCGACGAGCAAACGATGATGATTCACCACGACCGTCATCATGCAACTTACGTGAATAATTTGAACGCAGCTCTTGAAGGTCATGCAGATCTTCAAAACAAATCGATCGAGGATCTGATCAGCGATCTGAACAGCGTGCCAGATGCGATTCGTACAGCCGTTCGCAACAATGGTGGCGGACATGCGAACCACTCCTTGTTCTGGACGGTTATCGGCCCTAACGGCGGCGGACAGCCTACTGGCGCTGTTGCTGAAGCCATCAATAACGAGCTTGGCGGATTCGATAAATTCAAAGAAGATTTCTCTAAAGCAGCAGCTACCCGTTTCGGCAGCGGTTGGGCTTGGCTGAGCGTAGACCAAAACGGCAAATTAGTCGTTAGCAGCACGCCAAACCAAGACAGCCCTCTGATGGAAGGCTTGACGCCAATTCTGGGATTAGATGTTTGGGAGCATGCATACTACCTGAACTATCAGAACAAACGCCCTGATTATATTGCTGCATTCTTCAATGTCATCAACTGGGATGAAGTGAACAAGCGCTACGAAGCAGCGAAGAAGTAATCCACATTACGGTGGTAGAAGGAAGCTTCCATACGGTGGCTTCCTTTTTTTATGTAAAAATCAAATGTTCATCGCATTGCCTTCTCCATAAGCTGAATCGATCTTCACTTGTTGTTTTAACCCCTGCACTTCATGCATATCCACCCCAAAAAAAGTCACGCATGACCACCTTGAAATTCCCCACGAAATCCGCCAAAATGGAAATTATAAACTAAAATTGAAATTTATGAAATATGCCAATTCTCTAAAAATGTGACTGTGAATGAATATTTTGCGGGAAGATGCCCGGATAATGAACTAGGGCTTTTCATTTTCATATAGGGTGCGTCACTAGGGAGGATTTTGATTGAAGTCAAAAATTGAAGAGTTGGATATCGTTCGAGCCTTTGCCATGATTGGTGTTCTTCTGATTCATGGCACCTCTCAAGCAACGGTCAGCTTAGCGGTGAAGAGTACAACACATAACCTGTTCCTTGCTGTCAATCGCTTCAGTCTTTTCGCAGTCCCCGTATTTCTCATGCTCAGCGCCCTCGTTCTATTTTATCGATATGGAGACGAGTGGGATGCTGGACGAATTCGATCCTTTTACAGCAAGCGGATTAAATTCATCCTGCTTCCTTATCTTATATGGTCTGTTGTCTATTATACCTATAACTACATATGGCCCAAATTAAAGCTCGGCCTGCCTTGGCAGCCGGGGGAGATGGCTGCAAATTTCTTGGAGAGGCTGCTGCTCGGACAGAACGGTCCGCACCTGTATTACTTCATACTGATGTTTCAGCTGTACCTGATCTTCCCGCTACTGATGTCACTAGCCAAGAGATTGCGCAGAGCGCCGATGCTTTTCATTGCCCTTTGTGTCGCAATAAACGCCGCCTTCTACCTATTCACTTACTGGTACACGCCTAGATACGGCCCCATCCCCCAAAGAGCGACTTATATTTTCGGCTACATGGGACTAATCGGGGTCGGCGCCATGATCGGCATGCATTACCACCGTTTTGTCCAGCGGCTCGACAGACTTAAACTAGCACCGATCGGTTTCATGGCCATAAGCGGGAGCGCGTTAGTTCTATGTTACCTCTTGAGCTACTGGGGGATATACAGGCCGCAAACGATCACGTTTGATATTGTATTTCATCTGCATGCGCTGTTCTCTGCTGCAGCGTTCATTACTCTAAGCAGGTGGCTGCTTCGCAGACATCGTCCGCTTTCACGCATGTTCACCAGCTTGGGGTCCGCTTCCTTCGGCATCTACTTAACCCATGTCCTGATCCTTTCGATTTTACGAAATACGATTGAGCTGCCAAGTACGACCGCCGGATATTCACTGTACACCTTTGGTTTCATTGTGATAACGACGGCTGTGTCTTGGATTTTCGTCAAGATGGCAAGGAAATGGAAATATCAATGGATTTTGTTCGGTCGATAAACATTTATGACTGGCGGGCACCGATGATACGAAGGAATATGTTTGGAAACGCGAAATGCTGCATTTCTTCCTTTCGAATCCAGCGGTAATGATCAGGCAAAGGATGCTGCTGAACGATTTCAAAAGCATACACCTTCATGTTCCAATGGATGTGACTGAATGTATGCTCCGCATTCATTAGAAAACCATGCGGCTTCACGATCAAGCCGGTTTCAGCTTGAATATGTCTCGCTAGCGCTTCTTGTTCTCCTGCCTCTGAGAGCTCCTCCATGCCTTTGCCATATTCCATGTGCGGGAGCTCCCACATATTTGCGAGCAAGCCTTGACCGCTGCGCTGTCTAATCAGAAACGGCTTCTCTCCTTCAACGGAACCGACCATCGCGGCAATCCGATATTCCGGACGAGGCGCCTTTGCCTTCTTCTTGATCGGAAGCTGCTCCTCCTTGCCTTCGAGCCGTCCAGTGCATTGTTCCATGACAGGACACACCAAGCATTGGGGCGATTTCGGCGTACAGATCAGAGCACCCAGCTCCATCAACGCTTGGTTAAAGTCACCCGCCGCATCATGTGGGATCATCTCTCGGATCAAATGCTCCATATGTGCTCGGGTCGAGCCCTTCATGATATCCTCTTCAATCAGAAAATAACGCGAAAGCACCCTCATGACATTGCCGTCGACAGCAGGCTCCGGTCGATTATAAGCGATGCTTAGTACCGCGCCCGTCGTATAAGGTCCTACACCCTTTAACGATGAAAAATGCTGTCTGTCATCAGGCACAACTCCGTTATAAGTATCTCTTACCTCTCTGACAGCGGACTGCAGATTTCGGGCCCGTGAGTAATACCCCAAGCCTTCCCAAAGCTTCAGCACCTCTTCTTCCGGCGCATCGGCTAACGCTTCTACGGTTGGAAAACGTTCGAGAAATCTTTCATAGTAAGGAATCACTGTATCTACACGGGTTTGCTGCAGCATAATTTCTGACACCCAGATGCGGTATGGATCTTTCGTTCTGCGCCACGGCAAATCTCTCTGATACGCCCGAAACCAGGCCAATAAGGAATGAACGAAATATTGTTTTTTCTCTAGTGCGGTTGTCATAAGCTTGCTTATTCCCCTCTATTCTTTGCTCCTGTTCCGTGCTCTCCTGGCGCTATATCTGCTGACTTGTCCTGATTTAGATCTTCAAGTCCCGCAGAAGCTTCTTGACCGGCCAGCTTTAAATCCCCCCATGTAGCATGCTCCATCTTTACTGAAGGCTGTTCGTCCGAATGAAACATTTCAGCGGCAGACTTCACCGTACTTTCCTCTGCTTGACCATCCTGCCCGGTGGTCACCATTTCACCGATTACCGCTGTTGCTTCGGATCTTTCTCTATCGTGGTCATCACTTTCATATTCCTGCTCCGCTTGTTCTGCGTTATGCCCACTGCCTTGCGCTTCGTCTGTCTCCGCCTTCACAGCACCTTCCTGCTGCTCCTGATCTGTCAGCTTTACCCCTCGATGGGAGAGCTCCAGTCGCAGCCATTCCCGCTGTCTGTATTGTTCACCCTTATCCCACTCCAGCAGCTCGCCACAAATCTGGATCACCGAATCCATAATCTCTTCCACATAGCTGTAATGGATGGAACCGAGTCCCGTGCGCCGAATCAGCACATCGGCACAGCTGGCAGCCATTTCATATTCAACGGCATACAAGATTTCAGCACAGAGCAGACGCATCAGTACCGATTCCTTGTCCGATATTTCGCTGAAATAGCTGATAATATACTCGCTGCTGGATCCGTAAGCATCCAGAAGATGGCCTGCCCAGCGTTTGGGAATGCCCCTCTGTACAAAAGACTGTATAGTCAAGTCTCTATAGACGGAAAAGTCCTTACCAATAAAGCCTCCGCCAGGAAGCTTCGAATCTACTAATGGCATGCTTCCGGTACGCCAGTCATGCGCTTCTTTCAAATAATGCACCACCGCCTGTACGGCATCCAATGTGGTTCTTCGCAATTCCGCTAAAGACGCTTCTTCCACTACAATCGCATCGTAGGAGGTCGCATGAAGCCTGCTTGAGGAATCCATAGGAACATGCGATTCCCAATGATATTCCACATCGTTTACGGACAAGTCCACGCCGGGAAACACCTCTTTTAGTCCGCTCAGCATCCAGCCCATTTGCTTATCTATGTTCCAATCGGAATGGAGGTCTGCTGAAGGCACTTTCGCGGTGACATGAATCATCCCTTTGAAAGGAATGACCTCTAGAAATCCCCCTTCCAGCGTAGGTATGCTTAAAGCCTGCTCCAGTTGAAAATGCTTATTCTCAATCACCATATGAAATCTCGAGTCCATTTCTTGCGGAATGTACGACTCTTTATGCAGTGGCTGCAGCTTCAAATATCGACCGTTTAGAGGCCCAGAGGCGATGATGATGGCTTTGGCTTGAATCGTATAAGCCTTCTTCCTCAATCGGTCCTCCACGACCGCTCCAACGATGCTCCCGTTCTGTTCCAACCAACTGCTAACGCCTGCATAGTTGCAGGCGAGCGCGCCCCTTTCATAGGCGCCTTTCATCAATTCAATGGTCAGTCTGCCGATGTCGTGTACATATTCATCATACTCCAAGCCGCCTTTTAGCTTGCGCTGGAGCATAAGAGGATATCGTTCTAGCATCTGCTCAGAGCTAAGCAGCTTCGCTCCGAAAGGCCCCTTCTTCCGCGACATCCACTCAAAGCCTTTCAGCTTCAGTCTTGTTCGCAGATGGGCGGTGCTGTTCTTTTTATAATAGGGAAGGACGAACCGCTGCTGCTGTACCGTATGAGGCGCAAGCCGACGGTAGTAATCACATTCGCTGTTGACCTCCGCCTTGTGTCTCCAATCGTCCCACTCCAAATCGGGGACGGTCCCTGCCGTTAACCCGTCTGACCATGAAGCAAAGTCATGCTCCTCAATCAATCCGGTCCGGAGTCCTTGGCCGGCCGCTTCCCAAGCGATAGAGGCTGCCGTCAATCCTCCTCCAATGATCAGCAGATCCAATCCTTCTCTAGACATATCGCGCAGAAGTTCGCATCGGTAACGGGCCGAGCATTTTCTTTTCATTTTAAAGCCTCCTGTACTGCCCACTCTGTTCATCTCATCTCCTCAAGCATGAATCGATATGAGCCTATGAGCATCAAATTATTGTCATGGCAGCGTCTGCCGATGGGATGAAAAAATGTCTTTCAAGCAAAGATCGTCTATAATAAGTTTAAAATTGAATTTATATCTTATGGAGGATATACGATGGGTGTTCGAGGTTCAATTATCTTCATTGCAGCGTTACTTCTCTTCGCTGCGGGCTGCAGCAATGAAGGCGGCACCGGCTACGATATCGATCAGGATCAAGACCTATATGAAGAAGCCGTCCAGGTGTACAAGCAGTCATGCATTCAGTGCCACGGAACAGATCTGGAGGGCCGCGTAGGCGATCGTTCCAATCTGACGCAAGTGGGCAGCTCGCTATCCAAAGAACAAATTATGGATGCGATCAAACAAGGCCCTAAAATCATGCCGGCATTCGAAGAACTCCTCACCCCTGAGGAAATCGAAGCTCTAGCCGAATGGCTAAAGACCAAGAAGTAGCTACACTTCGACTACCGCATAGGCCACTACATGCTCTTCGCTATGCGAGATGCTAAGATGAATGACAAAAGACGCATTCAGCCCCAGTTCAAGGCGGCTTCTTTCCGTGATGCGGCACAGCGGCTTTCCTGCTGAGTCAGGCACAATTTCAATATCCTTTAAGCCCAGCTTACCGCATATTCCACAGCCCAATGCTTTCGAAACAGACTCCTTGGCTGCAAACCGGCCCGCGGCATATTCCACCTTTCGGGTTTCCGAGCCCATGACTTCATACAGCTCCTGCTCTCGTTCCGTGAGTACTTTGCGCAGAAATGAAGGACCATGCGTGCCGCTCACAATACGGCGGATTCTCGATATTTCCAATATGTCGCAGCCTATTCCGTGTATCATCGTCATCCCTCTACCCGTCTAATGACGTTTTAGTCCTGTAAACTTGGAACTACTCTAGTGTACAACAAAATCGCAAAACATTGAATGCTGCCAGGCCCATTCCTGGAAGTTGTGCCGGATCCATATAAAAAAAGACTGCTCCGCATATATCATTCGCGCGAACAGCCTTTCCTTAAGTGGGCCCCGGTCAACTTCCTGCCGGTGATCAAATGCCGGGAATAGGGGCTCTTTTATGTTCGGTTCTTTCGTATGCTTGGATTAATTTTTCTGCCGCCTTTGGATCAATCGACTTTCCTTCCAAAAAGTCGCTGTTGTCCTCGTACGTAATCCCTAGCTCCTTCTCGTCGGTTTGTCCCTCCCAGAGACCAGCCGTTGGCGCCTTGTCCAAAATGCTTTGCGGAACACCCAATTTCTGTGCCAGCTGCCGAACCTGCCGTTTATTCAGCGTACTGAGCGGTGTAATATCGACTGCGCCGTCTCCATACTTTGTGAAAAATCCAGTGATCGCCTCCGAGGCGTGATCCGTACCGACCACGAGCAGATTTTGTTCAAAAGCGAGCGCATACTGCACTACCATACGAGTTCTCGCTTTGATATTGCCTTTGCCCGGAATGCTGACATGCTTGTGAACCCCAATGCCTTTCAGTGCATGCTCCACCTCAAGGGCAATTTCATTCACTGCCTCCTCAATGTTCGTTTCCACCGTATATTTCAAGTCGAACGCTTTCGCTACCGCGTAGCTGTCGTCAATATCGGATTGCTCTCCGTACGGCTGAAACACACCCAAGGTACGGTATTCCATCCCGGTTTCCTGACTTAATTCATCTGTCGCCTGCTTACACAGTCCCGCTGCCACAGCACTGTCTATGCCGCCGCTGATCGCGATCAATAAGCCTGTCGTTTTCGATTTACGTACATATTCCTTTAAGAAATCCACTCTTTTACGAATTTCCTCATCCACATCAATGGTCGGCTTCACACCGAGCGTACGAATGACTTCCTCCTGTGTAGTCAACACCGCTTCCTCCCATCCGTTTCAATTCTACTTCTTAGTATACCCCACCGATAAGGAACTTCAAGAGAAGAGTGTGAGGAAATCTGACCTCACTTATCTGCATGAAAAATAAGCTGCTTACCTGGGTAAAATGAACATAAAAGCCCGCAGCACCTAGAACATCGCTCCAGTGCGCGGGCTTCAATTACGTTCATATTATTTACAGTGCTCATTAAATGCACCGACTAGATCGGCTGCAATTTCCTCAGCAGAGCGATTCTCAATCTGATGACGCTCGATGAAGTGAACCAGTTCCCCATCCTTCATTAGTGCAATTGACGGAGAAGAAGGCGGGTATGGCGCAAAATATTCTCTTGCCTTTGCTGTTGCTTCGCGGTCTTGTCCAGCAAAAACCGTAAACAGGCGGTCAGGCTGCACATCATTTTCCAGCGCTTTAGCAACTCCGGGACGGCATTGGCCCGCAGCACAGCCGCAAACCGAGTTGACAACGATCAATGCGGTTCCTTTGGCATTCTCCAGCTCCTGCTCCACCTCTTCAGGTGTACGAAGCTCTTTAATTCCAAGACGAGTTAGCTCGTCTCTCATGGGCTGAACCATATCGTGCATATACATTTCAAAAGACATGGACATCTTTTGCTCACTCCTTCACAAGGTTTAGTCTCATTTCATTATACCTTGAAGGAAAGTGAATTCCAATCGCCGCCATCATGAGTGGGGTAAAAAAGATCATTTTAATCCTTTCGCCGATCCTTTATCATTACGCCATACTTGCCTTTGAAAGCATCCTCCAGCTCCCTAGGCAGCATGAATTCGGGCATCAGCGGCTTCGCAGAGGCTTTATCAGCAGACTTCTCTGACCTTTCCTCGCCTTGATGCGGACGATGTGTATCTCTCAGCATGATTTAAGTGGATGGCCGATTAGGGCCGTTCAGCTGCTTATCAACGACATTGCCCATTTGCTTGGACTCATTCGTTGCACGGTTCGCCTGTTCTTGTTTGCGTTGAGCGATGGAATCTCCATTCGTTTGCTGCTTCATGAATGTTCATCTCCTTTCTCGCTTATTATGCTTGTATAAGACCAAACATATCCGAGCAGCATACAAGCGAAATACCACCACTGAAGTTGGGAGAAACCGAGATACTGATCGCCCTTCTGCACCTCAAACAAGCTTATAACCATACGGCTCGTTCCAAAAGCAAGAACAAATCTTCCCGCATGCTTCCCGCTTCCTAAAGGGGATCTCGTCCGCCATAAATATATCCCCGACAGAACCGCCAACACGGCCAAATATACGTTCAGGGGATGGTACTTTACACCTTCCTCGATCACCCGAATCCCCCAGGGAACATCCGCTTCCATGCCGTATTGCCAAAAGAAGACTTGGTATACCGTATGGAAGACCAGCAAACCGTAAGCCAGCACGTCGGCAGCAAGCCATAGCGATACTCTTTTTCTCAGGGACCATATGTAAAAATAAATGATAGCAGCGGCCATCCCGATCCATAAGTAGGTGTCTCCGCCAGATGCGAGTATGATCATAAGCGGTTCTTCCCAAATCCATTGGGGCTGTCTTAGAACAGGTCCGAACTTCCAAAATAAAACACAAATCCACGCCCCCGTCATAAAAGCATCGAGCAGACTAACATGAATGGTAACGGATGAATGCTTCATTCTAAGCTTCATCGTGTAATATGCCGCCACAGCGGCTGCAAATATCATCAGTAATTTCGCCTGCAGCGAAATCGGACCGATCGTTAGAATATCGGGCAATTCATTCCCCCCTTTCGTTCATGATGAAGGCCATAAAAACAATAGGAGCTGTATTTTGTATTGTTCATCTATTGAAGTTACAATAGGACTAATATGATCATACCAGCTTCAAAGCTGCTATGCGAACATGCAAAGCAGGACATAAGTGGTAACGCATGTATATAGATCGGCGTGTAAGAAAGGAGCAAAACGGAAGTGACGCATGATGTCATTATCATAGGAGGAGGCCCTTCTGGACTCATGGCGGCCATCGCGGCCAGCAAGCACGGTGCTTCGGTCCTTCTGCTGGACAAAGGCAAGCATCTGGGAAGAAAACTCGGCATATCCGGCGGCGGGCGCTGCAATGTAACGAATAATAAAGAACTGGACGAGCTTATCCAGCATATCCCGGGCAACGGAAGGTTCCTATACAGTGCGCTGGCGCAGTTCGGCAACAAGGACATTATCGACTTTTTTGAAGGGCTGGGCATTCGTCTGAAGGAAGAGGACCGAGGACGCATGTTTCCCGTTTCAGATAAAGCGAAGACAGTCGTGGATGCACTCATCCATCAGGTCAAGCGGCAAGGTGTCGATATTCGAACCCATGCGGAAGTCGATGAAGTGCTGTACGAAGGGCAGAAGACAGTGGGCGTGCGGCTAAAATCCGGAGAAACGCTGCGCAGCAGAGCAGTGATTCTTGCCACAGGAGGAAAAAGTGTACCTCATACCGGTTCTACTGGCGACGGCTATGTATGGGCTGAGAAGGCAGGGCATACGATTACAGAGCTGTATCCGACCGAGGTGCCCCTGACCTCCGGCGAATCGTTTATTCAAAGCAAGGAGCTTCAAGGCCTATCTCTTCGAAACGTCGTTCTGACGGTGTGGGATCCAAAAGGAAAGAAAATCATCGATCATGAAGGCGATATGCTGTTTACCCATTTCGGCATATCCGGTCCAGCCGTGCTCAGATGCAGTCAGTTTGTCGTCAAAGCACTGAAAAAATGGAATACGACGAAAGTTCTGCTGACGGTTGATCTCTTTCCTAACCAAACATTAGACGAAATATATCAGCTTCATTCTTCGCTCGCAGAGCAGGAGCCGAAAAAAGCCATTAAAAATATACTCAAGCTGATACTGCCGGATCGACTTGTCCCAGTCATATTGCAGCAGGCAGGCGTAGCGGAGGATATCACCTTCTCTCAGCTGCCTAAGGCAGAATGGAGACAATTGAACGAGCGGATGAAGAAGTTCCCTATTCATATCAACGGAACCTTGTCGTTGAATGAAGCTTTCGTAACAGGCGGCGGGATTCATCTGAAGGAAGTAGATCCGAAGACGATGCAGTCAAAGCTGATGCCGGGTTTGTTTTTCTGCGGAGAAATTCTCGACATTCACGGATATACCGGCGGTTACAATATTACCGCTGCATTCAGCACAGGTTACACGGCAGGGAAGCATGCCGCCGAATCGGTGCAGGAGCCTGCAACTTAAAGATCGCTTCGAGGATGACGATTGTAATGGGAAGTTCAACTTCCTATGCTGTCAAAAAAAAGTCCCATCATCGGGACTTTTTTTGGTGATCTTCTATATCCGGTCAACGGAAAAGGAGTTCAAAGTTTCATCAGGGAAGAATAGCGTATCCTCATCTTCATCGTGAGATTGCAAAGCACCTTCGCCGTCGCCTCTCATATAAGCCTCTGAAAAATCCTCATTCACGATATGCGCGGGAATCGACAATTCGTCTGCCATTTCATAAGCGGTGTCATATACATCTGAGGCACCCCCATCTCGTTCCTCTACTAATGTTCCTCCATGAGCCTGCGCAATCTCAAGCGCTGAAGTCAAATCGTTGCGTTCCATATGGATCTGAACCATCGGATACGCTCCCTCATCTTGAAAAACCGGCTGATATCCGAGCTCCATTAATGTATCGAATGCATAATAAGCATCCCGTCTGTCCTGAAATTGAAAACGCAGTTGGTTGGGTTCCACTTTCCTTCTTCGCCCCTTCTTTGGAAATTCATAACCTTATCTTATCCTGCAGAGATCAGGTTATTCTCTTCCGCGATAGAACAGTACGCTTTGTCCAGCCATCCAGCAGACGGCAACAGCTCCAATCGCTAATAGAACGGTCCACCATCCCAAAGCAGAAAACATCCCAATTACAACCGTCAGCAGCAATTGATAGGGGAGCAAAAACCAAAAGGCTGCCGTCGTATCCCCATGTACGGGCCATCTTCCTGATAACATTCGGAGAAAATCATGCGACCTAAACATCCGAATATGAAAACTGAACCAATAGCTGAACAATAAAGGCAGAATTATCCATACTAGTATCTTGAGCCATAAAGGCGGCCCCGCTACGGCTGCCATTCCCAGCAAAGTAAATTGGCCATATCTTAAAATTCCACCAGATTCTCGAAAGTATGATTTGATCAAAAGTGCAGCCGCCGTATACTCACTTTTAGAATAAATCCGCTCAGTCGGCGGGATGACCCGCGGCCGTTTGACATTAAATAGCGGTTTTTTTTCCGTATAGTCTCCTACAAGCAGAGTCGTAAGCCTCATTTGCTCCCGATGCTCCCGCTCCAGGTCGACTCCGAAGCTTCCTCTCATATTCAGCCTTTGTTTCACTGTGTACGTCAATCCGAGGGCTAATACGATCCATTCGATGAAAGCATAAACCATACTTGCTCGAAAATAATACAAATGAGTGAGAACAAGAAGAAGTATCCCGACACGAAAGCAATGGATTCGAATCCATCGGCTGATCCCCGAATAATTGCACTCCATCCATTGAATGCATGTTGTCTGTATTCCTTTAGCCCCTAGTAACAACGGAAGAAGCAGCAATAATTCATACGGCTTCCAACCATAAGCATGGATGGCAAGGGGGGTGATAAACAGCAATAAGGCCGATAACGATAAAATCTGTATTACAAAATAATAGCAAAGAGCATAGCGATACAATGGACGCATCCACTGGTTCGAGTACGTTAAAAAAAGCACATCCGCTTCGTGAATAAACCAGCGGATCGTTCCTAACTGAATAAATACGATAAATAAAAACCATAGAATAAATTCCGGAACGGATTCCGTCCACACAGGGACTTCCTGCCACCAGCTCCAATATTGATACCCTGCAAATAGGACGGCAGGAACGAGTATATACAGTCCAGTCACCCAATCGATGATCATGAAAAAAGCATTACGATATGTATTCCAATGATGGCTGAGCCGATTGCGGAATAAAGTCAAGGGAGTGGCCATATGGTTCATTCCACCCCCTGATGAAGAATTTGAAAGCATTCGAACAAACTGCCCTCTGGACGAAAGCTTCTGGAGCGAATCTCTTCAAGATCACCTGCGACAATTAATTGCCCCTCCCGCATGACTAGAAACCGCTCGCATATTTTCTCTGCAGTATCCAATACATGCGTGCTCATGAGCACGGCAGCCCCTCTTCGCCTTTCCTCTCCTAGAAACTCCAATAAATCCTGCATACCTTGCGGATCCAGCCCGATAAACGGTTCATCAATAATATAAATCGAGGGCGAGTGCAGGAAGCCGATAATGAGCATCATCTTCTGCTTCATGCCTTTGGAAAAGCTCGTTGGATAATGATGCTTTACATGTTTCAGCTTGAAACGCTCTAGCAGCATGTCCCCGCGAGTCTTTAACTGCTCTTTCGACATACCATAAACAGCCGCAGCTAACGCCATATGCTCAAAAAGTGTCATTTGATTATAATAAACCGGCTGCTCCGGAATATAGCCCCACGACATCTCTCCGCTTTTAAACCGAACATCCCCCTTCATATGCCGAAGTAAGCCCAATATTGCTTTAATCGTCGTACTCTTCCCTGCCCCATTCGGACCGATTAATCCAACGAGTTCCCCCGGATAAAGAGAGAATTCAATTTCAAAAATAGAAGCCTTCTGTTCGGAATAACCTGCTTCTTCAATGCGCACATCCATGATACTATCCATTGTAATACCCTCCTGAAGCCTATCCTGTCCTTCAATTCTAACAAAATAAACCAAGGGATACGAATATCCCTTGGTTCTCCTAAGCAGCAGACAAGATATTGTCATGCTCCAGCCTTCACTCACATATCATGGTACTAACCTACTGCGTGAACAAGCCCCATTCTCAAAATCAGAACCTTTTCCGTAAGGAGGATTCATGATGCTTGACTCTGGCAATCGCCATCCAGCACATTCCGTTACGAATCAAGAGAAAATTGTTGCCGTTCTCGCCTACCTTCTATTTTTTCTGCCGCTCATGATGCAGAGAACATCCGCATACGCCCTATTTCATGCGAATCAAGGACTCATTTTTCTCTTGATGGTCTTATCCGTCAATGTCATCGGCACCTTTATTCCCGTACTGGGATGGCTGTTTGTGCTGCCATTTGGCAACCTGCTTCTGCTTGTTTATTTATGCTTTGGCTGGTACCATGCTGTAAAAGGCGAGACACGTCCGTTACCCGGGATTGGACATTATCAGCTGCTGAAATATTGAAATCAATCATGTCACCCGCTGAGTGACTAATTGTATACTGTTTCCATCACAAAGAATTAATATATTCCCATCAATTCCGGTTACGGCAATCCGGCTCCCGCTTTTTCGGTAATTCTCATAAACGGTCTTGCTGTAGACTTCATGAGAGCTGAATATGGTCAGCTTCGGCCTAACGGCTTGAATGAACGGAATGGACGATGACGTATGGTTTCCGTGATGAGGAGCATGCAGCATATCCGCCTTTAAACTGCTGCCGAAGGC
Organism: Marinicrinis lubricantis; assembly: GCF_042658665.1. Classification (NCBI taxonomy): domain Bacteria; kingdom Bacillati; phylum Bacillota; class Bacilli; order Caryophanales; family Paenibacillaceae; genus Marinicrinis; species Marinicrinis lubricantis. The sequence continues at coordinate 16,943 of NZ_JBHSQV010000166.1, read as the reverse complement.
CTCAGTAAGCTCAAATTCAGCCCTCTTGTATACATCACACGTGAATAAGAACGTCCTCTCTCCATAATGAAGCTTCAACACCAAGCAGAGGTTATTAATCGCTGAAGTACTCATGGAAGTAGGAATATTCTTCGTCCCCGTTCCCTTGGGCGGCCCCAGCACATCCAGCTGCACATCCGTATTCATGGCAATGACGTCTCCCCGTTCCAAAAAGGAAACCGGAATCGCCTTCTCCTTGATCTTCTCTACAAACTGCTCGAACAAAATCGTATCGTTCGCAACCTTCGGCATATAAACACGGCCCACATGCTTTGCGTCCAAAAGGGAAATAAACCCTCCGATATGATCGTGATGCGGATGGGTCGCTACGACGGCATCGAGATGATCCACTCCCAAGTCGCTTAAGGATTGAACCAATGCTTTACCAGCCTTCTCATATCCAGCATCAATCAGCAGGTTTGAGCCGTCCGGCGCCTCAATGTAAATCGAATCCCCGCCCTTTTCTTGATCACTAAAATGAAAATATCGAATCGAAAGCTTGCCTTCATCCCGGCTTCGGTCCAAAAATGCTTTTTCATCCACGATGCTCTGAAGCGTAAAATCTGCATCGTTCGCTTGCACGGGAGCAGCACCGAAAAATGGCTCCCTCTGTCCGCATCCTGCCAAGAAGAATACCGTGATGCAAATCCCGGTGATGATTCTTGTTAGCTGTACCTTCTTCATATGTCTTACCTTCATACGGCATCCTCCCTTCATGCTGTAGCAAACCGAATATATATGGTATTGTTTGTCATGCATTCGTTTCACATGCAGCATTTTTGTCTTCTACAGCTGCGATGTGCCCAAAAGCATACCTGTGAACTGTGCTGTAAAAATGTTGATATTATATTAAATTCAATAGTAAGCGCTTTCTTTCCTGCTTTTTTGAACAAATTTTCAGAATTTTCTATTAATTAAGCCCAATTTCTTGCTTTCTCTTTATTGTTTTGCCATAATAAAGCTACTTCTTGTAGGGAAAGGTCGATGCAGAAATGAAAATTGATGTAGATTCCCAAGCCGCTCAGCACTTTATTCAAGAGATGGATCTGAAGCCGGGAAGCTATGTCCGTTTCTTCACCAAATACGGCGGACACAGCACCATTCAGACAAGCTACTCCCTCGGCATTTCATTTGATGAGCCTTCAAGAGCCGCTGCCAAGACGGAGGTTGCAGGAATTACGTTTTACGTGGAGCAAACCGATCTTTGGTACTTTGACGGTCATGATTTGAAGGTGCGTTTCAACGAAAAGTCGCAGGAAATCGAATACGAATATCCTGCAAGCGAATGAAAAAAACGCCTACGAGGATGCTTTCCTCACGGCGCTTTTTTTCTGATCATTTCGAATTGTACTCTCTTGGCAAGCTCCATTGGGGGCAAAGGCTTGCTGTATACGTACCCCTGGATATACTCACATCCGTTTTGCATTAAAAATTGTACCTCGTCCTGCTTTTCAACGCCTTCGGCGATCACCATCATATCCAAATGCTTCGTTAAGTCAATAATCGTTTTCAAAATACCCGCTTTTTGTTCATCATTCAATATATTTTGCACAAAGCTTCTATCGATCTTCAGTTTATCTACCGGAAGCTTGTGCAGTGCATTCAGTGAGCTGTAACCCGTACCAAAATCGTCCATACTGATACTAAAACCGGATTCCTTCAAGCTACGGATAGCTTCTGCCGCATGATCCATATCAATTGCGACGCTTTCAGTAATTTCAAACTCGAGAGCGCAAGGATTTAACTGCTCCTGGTGAATGATTTCGAGTACCCTCTTCGGAAAATTCGTATGAAGCAGCTGCTTCAATGACAAATTAATGGCGATTTTAGGCACTTCCAGTCCATGCTCCTGCCATTCTTTAATTTGCTCGCAAACTTTCCTTATCGTCCACTCGCCAAGCGGCACGATCAACCCGCTTTCTTCTGCAAGGGGGATAAATTCCCCGGGAGATATCCATCCCTTATCCGGATGCTTCCAACGAAGCAAAGCTTCTAGTCCAATCATACTAGAGGTTGCAGAATGATATTGCGGCTGATAATGCACCTCGAAATGTTCATTCTGAAGCGCGGACTGCATTTCATTCTCGAGCAGCAGCTGTTCTCTGTACGATTTAATCTCGGGCGAGAAGAACTGCAGCTCCTTGCCGTCCCTTTTTGCGATCTGAAGCGCATAATTTGCCTGTTGATGCAGCTCTTCTAAGCTGCAATGACTCTTCGACAAGGATGCGCCGATTCGAATATGAGCATAAATTTCATAATGCCCGATCAACAACGGCTTCTGAAATTGGTCAATCAACATATTACATAATTGCTGAAGATCCTGCAGCCCGATTTCCTTTTCGATTAGTATGGCAAATTCATCGGCATAAATTTTAAAGAGCTTCATCCCCATACTGATTTGGCCCTTCATCCTTTGCGCAGTCTCACGGAGCAGCTGATCTGCTGTTTCCTCTCCAAAAGCATCATTCATTTGCTTGAATCGATCAATATTTATAAGGAGCAGTGTGACCTTTCGACCATCAACGAATTTACTTTTCCAGTTGGCTTTAAACAACTGCCGATTCGGCAGGCCCGTATTCTCATCCATATACCTTCTTAGCATCGATTTACGTATAAGTATGTACATCAATATGGCTGTCGCCGTAATAAAAACCCAACCTTTGATGGATTGCAGCCGATGTACACTGTCATGCGTGATGCCGAACCACTCCAGCGCATAGTCGGAAAACGCAATATACATGACACCAAATAAGCCGTAAATCACTGCTGCTTTCATAGCAAATTCCTTCATGTACACATTCGACCATCCTTGAACTGCAAAATTCTCAAACTTGGCGCATGCATCCAGTTATGAAACAAGTCCTAAAATCCACCTCCGACTTCATGAATGATATAGATCCAATTTTCCTGATCACCCCGCACTTCCCTAGGCAATACAAAGCACCGATAAAAAAAACCGCCCTTCTAGTAGGCGGCAATAACCCCAACCTCTAGGCGACCCGGCTGCCATTGCTTTTTGCTTTAGGCCCGTGGCTTTGCGTCCCTGTCTTTCGACTAGGTTTGCCTTTTCTGAAGTTTTCTATATGACTTCATCAGTTCTATAGTACTATATTTTTGTAGAAAAAACAGATATTTTGTAAAAAAACAAAGGATAATTTTCCATACGCCTTCGATGCCCGGCCTCATCGCAAAAAAGCAGGAAGTTATGAACTCCCTGCCTCGGATTAACTTGAATTGAAAGTTATTCAGCGTCCTTGCTTAACCAATCCAACTCCAGCTGCGACGGAGCAATCAGCTCGCTGAAATAATACCAACGCGGGTTATGAAGCATTTGTCAACACACGGCAGTCATGAAGCCTTCCATGTGAGGGATATTAAGAGCGGAGGTGAGCATGAATGGATACAGAAACCTCTCCAAAGCCGGAAGTTGCCCCTGTCCCCATCTGGAGATGCCGAAATAACGAATGCAAGGCATGGATGCGTAAAGAAATGTCAGATGACGATTCTCCAGGCTGCCCGCTGTGCGGCGGTCCAATGCTCCGCGGAATTCGTCATTTGCCGAAGTTAGATAAAAAGCCCATTCGCAAAAAGAAAAGCGAGCAGCCTGCGTGGACATCATAATTTCGTGACAATGGAAAATAAGATACTATTTTTGATTTTTGTGTTAGATATGTGATGCAGGTGAACTAGGCAGTCAGCTTTACTGACTGCCATCTTTTCGTTCCCCGCTATCTTGGATGGAGGAATCGCCTTCCTTTTGTTACAATGTTGATACAACCCAATGATTTATAATAGAGGGGGAATCGGTCCATGGCACGCAATCAAAAGCTCGTCACCGATGCCGATTTGGATGAAGCGATGGAAAGAGAAGCGAGAATTCGTGTGTTCCAAGACGACCACATGGTTGGTACTGGGGGCACGATCGTTCGTTACACGGAAGACATGGTCGTCATCCAAAATAGTGTAAGTGATGTGACTTATTACCGCAGAGATGAATGTGAATTTTTCGAGATGAGAAAAAGTTGAATTATTTCAGCATGCCCCGGTAAATGCCTGGAGATGATTCCGGAATTTCAATGGCACCCACGGTCTTACTGTAAAATTGAACGGGACCGGCCCCTCCGATAATGCCATATCCGTATCCTTCTTCTCGCATAGCATGCAGGGCCGCGATCAGCAGCGCCTTGCCTGCCCCTATACCCCTTTCTGCTGGATCGACTCCCGTCGGACCGAAGAATGCTTTGGCCGTTGCGTCATAACAGGCGAAGCCGATCAGCTTTTCCGAAGACTTGCCGTCAATCGTGATCGTCTTTGTTGCAAGCAAGCAGGACACCGGTTGTCTAGCGAACGCCGCCTCGCATTCACTCGACCAATGCGCATTAAAATGGCTCTTCACCCATTCCGTTACGATGTGCTTCTCCGGAGGAAGCCCCCTGCGAATGGTGATTCCTTTTTCTTCGAGTTTTTTGTGAGCGCTCCCATTCGGAGGTAAATCATACAATTTCACAAGCATATCAGGCATATTTACTCCACCTTTCACCATATTTTGTGTTCTAAAGATCATTATACCTCACTAGAGAATGTGCTGACACGAAATTTTCTCGATACATTCTCCATCTCTAATACGAACCTTGTCGCCTTCTCGGCATCTAGGGAAGTGCCAGCTTTCCCAAGACCGTAGCACGATGCGCGCCAGTAGCAGCGGGCAGATTGCTGCTTATGCCATGCAGAAAGTCATTTCCGAGCAGAGCAAATATGACCGCTTCTTTAGCGTCATCATCAAATCCGAGCATATTGGAGGTCATCACGTTCTGTTTAGGCAGCAGAGTACGGAGCATCTGCATCAGTGTTCGATTGTGGGCTCCTCCACCGGTTACGATCACTTCCTCAATCGAATAGCGCGGTAACACAAACCTTCTATATCCGTCCGCTATAGATCTGGCTGTAAAAGCGGTGGCTGTTGCCACAATGTCGGCATCCGTGCAGCCCGCTGATTTTACCTTCGCAATCCAATGTTCGGCATAGGCTTTTCCAAACACCTCCCGCCCTGTTGATTTAGGCGGAGCTTGTTTGAAATAAGGATGAACCAGCATTTCGGTAAGCAGTGCCTCGTTCGGGGTTCCTCTGGAGGCCCAAGCACCGCCGGCATCCAACATAAGCTGTCCCCCGGACAAGGTTTGTACAGCTTGATCGATCAGCATATTGCCAGGACCGGTATCGAAGGCTAACAGCTCTTCTGGTCCCGCTCCAGGAGGCAGTGCTGTACAGTTCCCGATTCCACCGATATTTTGGAGAATCCGGCCCTTGTCGCCTTGGCGAAACAAAATCAGATCACCGTAAGGCGCCAGCGGTGCTCCTTGACCGTTCATGGCCATATCTGCCGGACGAAAATCACCGACGACGATTCTTCCAGTTCGCTTCGCCAATACCGACAGATCGCCAAGCTGCAGTGTTGACCGTATGAGACGAGGATCGTCAGCTGAGTTCTCAGGAATATGCCACACCGTCTGACCGTGTGAACTAATAAAGTCAATCGCCTCGAGCGGCATTCCGGCCTCTTGGACGGCCTCTATCGCAGCCTGGGCGAAGCGCTCCGCCAGTTCGAAATTCATGCTGCACACCAGCGCCACATTCGAATGCTCTAGTGTACAAAGCTCTTTCAGCCTTTCACGGAAGTTCGGATCATACGGCTTATTCACATACTGAATCAGCTTCACCTTGGAATCCAGACCACAGCCTTCAATCGTCACAACGGCCGCATCAATGCCGTCCAGTGAAGTGCCCGACATCAAACCGACAGCGGTCACAACGGTTTTACTGCTTATTGTATTTAATGTTTTCATAAGCGATCACTTATTAAATTTTGATCCTGCTCTTGAACGATTGCCCTATATTGCGTGTTTAGAAGACTTGCGATCATGCGCTTCTTCATCCCAGCCCCTCCTCGTAACGTAAATATGGCTCTCGCATTCGTTTCCACCTCTCCACATCGCTCGACCAACTGGATATGATATGTTCTAAACCATAGATCTTGGCTATGTTCTTCCGAACCTCATCGCTGCCTGTCAGCAAATCGATGAAACAGCGCCTCCCTTCTTCTGCAGGCTTCAGCCATTCGAAATGTTCAGGGTACTGACGGCTTAGCTCATGCAGGAGCACTAATCCGGTGTGAACGGGCTGATACGCCTTCGGGTCCGTCACGAACAGCTGTACACCGCCGCACTTCTGTCCCTTATACTTCGAGTAGACCGGGGACGCATACATCGGATGAAAATGAATACCGGGAAGGCCATATGACTTCATCCTCCCCGCCAATTTCCTACCGTCTATCCAAGGCGCCCCAATCCACTCGAACGGTTTCGTCGTACCTCGACCTTCGGATACATTGGTGCCTTCCAGCAGACAGGTCCCGGCATACGTCCGTACTGTATCCATTGTCGGCATATTCGGTGACGGCATAAGCCAGGGAAGGCCGGTATCTTGAAATTCCATCCGTCGATTCCATCCTTCCAGCCAGACAACTTCCAGCTCACAGCCTAACTGACGTTCCGCGTTATACATGCCAGCCAGCTCACCGATCGTCATTCCAGTACGGATCGGCATCGTCCATGCGCCGACCATGGATTCAAAGCCCGGAACAAGTAATCCGCCTTCACACCTCAGCCCGCCCAGCGGATTTGGACGGTCAAGCACGAGAAGGCTTTTTCCATATTCCGCACAAGCTTCGATGACGTAAAACAGCGTCGACAAATACGTGTAAAAGCGAACCCCTGTATCCTGCATATCAAAAATAACTGTATCCAATGGCTCCAGCATGTCTGAAGTCGGCTTTCGCCGCTCGCCGTACAAGCTGTATACCGGAACGCCATAGTACGGTTCGAACTCATCCCCGAACGTCTCACCTGCCTGCCGTTCCCCGTACAAGCCATGCTCACAGGCGAATAGAGCCGCAATCTTGGCGGAAGCAAGACCAGCGCAAACCTCAATCGTAGAACGGAAATCCGCTGTAATTCCGGTAGGGCCTGTCACTATACCTATTCTCCGATCGGACAGCATCGGGTGGTTTAAATCCGGCAGTCGATCAATCCCCGTACGCACGATACGATCCATCGTTCATCGCCTCCGCCGCCTCATTCTTACCCGCCTCAGGCTGAAACATGTTATTTGCCGCTTTATGCATATATATCGCGGCAATACCGCCGAACAGCGCGGCAAACCCGACGATCGTGACCAGCAGGGGCATCGTAAAGATCAACGCCTGTATACAAGCCCCAATCGTATAGGCAGGATGGCGAAAAAACAGCTTCACACTTTCCCCCATCGCATGAAATATCCCCATTTGTTTCTGCAGGACGAGCTGGAGTGTATAAAACTGGGAAGCCCATGCCATAAGCGCAAAATACGTCTGAAATACGGCAATCGTCAAATATATGAAGCCATCCTTTCCGCCGTAATACCACCAGGTGGACCAAACGATGAGGATCAAAACCGTGATAAGAAAACCGAACACAGCTGAAGGGACAAAGCCTTTCACAGCACCTGCCCATACATCCCGGATTTTAGATGCTTCTCCCATCCATTTGCGATGATATGCATACATTCCTCCATACAGTAAAGGCATATACAAGAGGGGAAAAAGCATGAGCGCTACCGGCGCAGGCGTGAACAGCACCAATGGAATCAGCACGATCGAACCCATTAGGCTGTGCAGCACCGCCGTGACGATCTCTCGGTACACCTCCGCTCCCGATTTGACGAGTACTTCATTCAATTTGCGCATAATGTATCTCTCTCCTTCTCTAAGGGCGCTCTCTTCATAAAATCCGCTGCTCGGTTAACGGGTCGAAATAATGAACCTTACTCATATCAAGCACAAAGGTTTTCTCCAAGCCGGCATAAGCCTTCGTCTCCGGGTGCACCTTTGCCGTAATTCTACGGCTTCCCATTCGAAAATAGACCAAATTTTCCGAACCGAGATGCTCCACCACTTGAATGCGCGCCTGCAGCGTATGCTCACGATCGATACTCGGCGCATAGTCGTCGCCATATATGTGCTCGGGACGTATTCCCACGACGATAGGCCGATGCTCATACCCTTGCAATACTGCAGCCACATGGTTCGGCACCTTCAAGAAAGTACCCTCCACGATGACCTTATTGCCTTCCACAACAGCGTCTATAAAATTCATAGCCGGTGAACCGATAAATCCGGCCACAAACATATTTTGCGGATTGGCATAGAGCTCCTTCGGCGTGGCGATCTGTTGGATCATTCCTTGATTCATCACGACAATGCGCTCCCCGAGTGTCATGGCCTCGACCTGATCGTGTGTCACATAGACGATCGTCGCTTCTAACCGTTTGTGCAGCTCCGAAAGCTCTACACGCATCTGAACCCGCAGCTTCGCATCCAAATTTGAAAGCGGCTCGTCGAACAAGAATACTTGCGGATCACGGACAATGGCCCTGCCGACCGCCACACGCTGACGCTGGCCGCCTGATAATTCACGTGGCTTGCGGTTTAGCATATCCTCCAGCCCCAATATCACCGCGGCTTCCTTCACTTTCTTCTCAATATAGTCCTTCGGTTTCTTCAAGTTACGCAGACCGAACGAAAGATTTTCCCGAATCGTCATATGCGGATATAGCGCATAGTCCTGAAACACCATCGCGATATCCCGATCCTTCGGATGAAGATGATTGACGATACGATCCCCGATTAAGATATCTCCGCTGGTCTGCCGTTCCAATCCGGCGATCATCCGCAGCGAAGTGGTCTTGCCGCAGCCGGAAGGTCCGACGAATACGAGAAATTCCTTGTCCTGAATGATCAAGTTGGAATCCGCCACGGCCGTGAAGGTGCCCTTTTTCTCATCCGTAAACTCTTTACGTACATTCCGAAATTCAACACAAGCCATCGGTTATCCCCCCTTATCCTTTAACGGCCCCAATGGTGATGCCCTGCAGGAAATAGCGCTGCAGTGCGAAGAACAAAATGATCATGGGCAGTGCCCCTACCGTCGCGCCAGCCATAATCGCCCCATAATCCGTTGCATCCGCGAATACGAAAGAAGCTAATCCCACCTGAATCGTCCGCATTTCCGTGGAGCTGGTGACAAGGAACGGCCAAAAGAACTCATTCCACGAGGTCACAAAAGTAAAGATGGCGAGTACCGCAAGCCCTGGCTTTGCCATCGGCAAAATGACCTTCCAAAAAATACCGAACTCACTACAAGCGTCGATTCGCGCGGCATGAATTAAAGATGACGGCAGTGTGGACATATACTGCTTCATCAAAAAGATATTGCCCACACTGACGAGTGCTGGCGCAATGATGGCTGTATACGTATCTCCCAAATTAAATACGTTGATGACAAGGATGTACAGTGGTATGAGCGTCACCTGTGCCGGGATCATCATCGTGCTGAGCAGAATCCAGAAGACCGTTTTGCTGCCGGGAAACTTTAATTTGGCAAAGGCATAGCCGGCTAACGAAGCGAAAAAGACATTCGTCACGGTCAGCACAGATGAAACGAACAAAGAATTGAAGAGCCAGCGCAGTGCGTCGGTTTTGTCGAAGAAGCGTTCATACGGTGTCATCGACCACGAGGTGGGAAGCATTTTCGGCTTGTAAGTGGCGGAAACGGTCGTGTCCTGAATAGAACCGATGACCATCCAATATAAAGGAATGACCGTAATGAATGCCCAAATGCATAAGACCGCTGCGGATATGATGAGCAGAATGATCTTCGATTTCGAATTCATCTATACACCTCCAGGTTTTACAGGATGAACTGTTCTTACCTGAACCCTATTAATATTCGACGTCGCTGGAAAAATACTTGAATTGAATCACCGAAACAATGATAATCAAAGCCGCGAGCACAAAGGATTGTGCCGAAGCGAGACCGAAATCGTAAAATTTAAAGGCTGTTTCATAGATGAGATAAGCGATCGTTGTCGTTGCGAAATTAGGACCGCCTTGTGTCATTAAATAAACGGAGATGAATACTTGGAAGGATGTAATGACACCTGTGACCAGCAGGTACAGTGTGGTAGGTTTCAGCAGAGGCCATGTAATTTTCGTGAATTTCGTCCATCCGCTCGCATGGTCGATATCCGCCGCTTCATAGAGCGATTTCGGAATACCTCCCATCGCCGCTAGATAGAGGATGATTCCCGCTCCATGCGAACCGAGCCAGTTCATGAGCATAAGAGAAAAAAGCGCGGAACTGGACTGGCCAAGCCAGATGACGGAATCCAATCCGAACCAACCTAAAAATCGATTAAGCAGACCGGCATCCGTTGGATCAAAGATAGCCAGCCATACGATCGAGATCGTAACCCCTGAAGCGACCGTAGGCAAATATAAAGTGGCTTTGAAAAAAGTTTGTGCCGAATTTTTCATTTGAAATATAAAAAAAGCTAAGGCAAAGGTGATCACTATATTGACGGGTACCGTCCCGACTGTAAATATCACCGTATTTCGCATCGATTTCCAAAAGACATCATCCGATACGAGCCGCTCATAGTTGTCCAGCCCGATCCACGTTGTTTCCATAATGCTGTAGTGTTGGAAGCTCATAATCAGCGCAGAGATAACCGGATATAATGTAAATATGAGAAAAAGCAGTACCGGAGTGAGAATAAATACATACGCCCAACCGTATTCACGCCAAAATGCTGCGCGCGGTGATGGAGCGCGGTTCGTCGCCAAATTCGTCTGCATCTTCCAGCCTCCTTCAAAAGAAAAAAGGAAGGCGGCATCGCCCACACCTCGGAGGCAGACCGCCTTCCCGCTGAAGCATTACGGGCCTAATATTTGCTGACCTCTGCTCTTAAACTCCTCGGCGATGTCCTCCGGTGATTTCTCTCCAGCGAACAACGCCTGAATATTCGGCTTGACGACCTGCTCTTTAAACTGCTTTTGCTTTGCCGCCAAATCGACATCCAGCTTCAGAACTACGGGCATGGAAATGTTCTCGGCCATGATCTTCGCCGCTTCCTGATTGACCGGATTGCCCAGCCCCTTGCCTTCGAACAGCTCAGCCTGCGATTTCCTCACGAACGGCAATGCCAGCTCGTTGGCGGAATTGCCCGCTTTCGCTCCACTTAACGCCTCCATGACGAGGAACGTATTTCGAGCATGCTCTTCCCCTTTATCATTCTTTTGGCGGAATGCGACGTAGCCTTCCCCGCCCATCGTTGTTTTCGGCGGTGCGCCATCATGATGCGGCACGGGGAGCAGAACGAAGTCAATCTTTTCTCCTTCCACTTTGCCTGCATCAATATCTTTATTGCGGTTCACAATCATGACATCATAATAAGGAATTGCTTTGGAAATAATTGCGGCCTGACCTGCGTAAAACATTTCCGTCCGTTTGGCTGGAGCAATGGCTGCGGTTTCCTTCGGCATGTGACCCGCATCCAGAAGATCCTTGATAAAGGTCAGCGTCTCCACAATTCGCTCGTCATTCCACTGGAAATTCCCTTCCTCATCCAGCACATCCGGCATGTTGTTATTGCGTGTCAGCATTTCAATAAAATCTAGTGAGGTGCCATCGGTGACCAGTGCGTATTGTGTCGAACCGTCAGGAAGCTGCTTTGTTAGCTGCTGCGCAGCTTCTTTGAATTCTGTCCATGTCCAGCCTTCCTTCTGAATGGTTTGCCAATCAATTCCGGCTTCCTCTAGAATGCGCTTATTGCCCCCCCACGCCCACTGGTATTGATACAGAGGAAGACCATACTGTTTGCCTTGTATTTGTCCCAGTTCCAACGTTCCGGGATAATAATCCTCTTTAATTTCCGGTGTTAAATATTCATCCAGCTGAATAGCCAAACCGGTATTAACGTACATGCCGTCCACGCTGTGGAAATATAAATCTGGCGGGTTTCCGGAATTGAGCGCGACATCGAATTTTTGCGGCCCTTCGGCCCACGAGAGCATCTCCGTCTTCACCGTAATATGCGGATACTGCTGTTCAATGTCGGCTACGAGCTCCTTCAATTCATCCTCATAATAACCATGTACCGGATAAGTCCAAACAACCACCGTATCTTCCTCTGGCTTTTCCTGATCGTTTCCGCTCGGGGCCGGCGTACTGCCGCCTTCATTCCCCCCGTTATTAGCGGAATTCGATCCCCCGCCATTTCCGTTATTTCCGTTATTTCCGTTGCTGCAAGCGGTTATAAACACGAGTACGAGAGCTAATAAGAGTACGAACCACCTTTTCCCCATTCCCCTTCATCTCCTTGACTCTGTGATTGGACTTGCATTGTATTTGCTGCCTGCAGCTTTCGGAAAGCCGCAGTTTACAACCTTTTGATGGCTCTGCGGGTTTGTTCCAAATATTTAACGGATTGTTCGTAGCTGTGGCTGGCAACGCCCAAGTAAAGAATATCTATCACATTCAGCTGTGTAATTCGTGATGACATGGCTCCGCTTCGGATTTCATTCTCCGTAGATGAGGTAAAAAGCGGAATATCCACCAGTTTGCTTAACGTCGATTCACCATACTTCGTAATGCTAATCGTACGGCAATCGTTCTCTCTGGCTATCTTCGCGGCCTGTATCACCTCTTTGGTTTCACCAGAGTACGAAATGCAGACGGCAGCATCCTCCGGCGTGAGCGTTACCGCAGAAGTCAGCTGTACGTGCGGATCCGAGAATGTAAAGCTGAATTTGTTAATTCGAAGCAGCTTTTGCTGCGCATCCATCGCAATCAGGTTAGAGGCACCCAGACCAAAAAAATATATTTTTTTCGCCTGATCGAGCGCTTCAACCGCTCTTCCCACCATTTCGGCATCCAAAATTTTCAGCGTATCTCGAATGGATTGAATATTATTGGCCGACACACTTTGGATGATCGATGCAATGCTGTCATTCGGGCGTATATCTTGATAGCCTATGCTTTCATTCTCCTGCAGATCACCCGCAACCTTCAATTTCAAATCTTGATAGCCTTTCATTCCCATTGCTTTACATAAGCGGATAATCGCCGCTTGACTTGAACCGCTTTTCGCAGCCAGCTCCGCCACGGACAGTTCGATCATTTCACCCGGATTTTGTAATATGTAGGATGCTGCTTTTCGTTCTGAGGGCGTTAATGTGTCAAATACTTCCCGCAATCGAACCAGCCCGCCATTCATTGTTATCACAACCTCTCTAAACAAATATGCTTGATAAGGCTCACCTTCACCCTATCCCCCTCATTAGCATGTTAGACTATCTAACGTGTCCGCATGAAAGAACCGATTGGCATCGCTTTCAATGCGAAGCGGAGTTAGGTTTATTATAGGCGCGGTGAAATATAATTTCAATATTTTTTTAATATATAAAATTTTGTTTTACAAACGTTATTCCTTCTCCTATACTAAAAGGGAAAGTGAAGTGATGGCGATGAAGGTGTTTATCGGAATCGATGGAGGCGGCACCAAAACCGAAGCAGCCGTCATCAGCAATGAAGGGAAACTGTTTACCACTCTTCTCGGGGGCTCCACCAATATGCACGCAGTCCCCTTTCCCAAGGCGGCGCAGGAACTGGAAAGCATCCTTGATCGGTTATTCGAAAAGGTCGATTTAGAGCATCATATATGTGGAGGAATATGCCTTGCGTTGGCAGGCGTAAGGACCGAGGCGGAACAGAAGAAAATCCGTGATTTTCTCTATGCTTATCAAACTCATCAACATCGTTGTTTTCCGATCCTGCTGAAGACGGAAGCTGAGATTGCTCTCATGGCGGCCCTCGAAAAATCCTATGGCATCGTTGTCATATCAGGAACGGGTTCAAATACGTACGGCATTACACGTGAGGGTAAGCATTATCAGGTCGGCGGTTGGGGACATATATTGGGAGATGAAGGGAGCGGCTATCAAATTGGTTTGAAAACGCTTAAGGCAGTTATTCTCAGCCATGAAGGAAGGCTCCCACCTACGAAATTAACCGAGCTCATTAACCAAGCCTATCATTTTAGATCGATCACGGATTTAAGAACGCATATTTATCAACCGCACATCGGCAAAAGGGATATTGCCGCATTCGCCAAATACTGCATTCAAGCCGGTGCGGAAGGTGACGAGGTGGCATGCAGGATTTTGGATGAAGAAGCGGCGCTGCTCGCGCAATCAACCCTTGCACTCATATGTCAAGACCTACTGCTTCAGCAATCGGAAGTTCTGGTTACCGGTTCAATCTTTCAACATTCTATATTTTTTTATGATACGTTTTGTACACAGATCCACGCAAGCTATCCAGATCTGCACATTATTCGTCAAGGGCGGGGCAGGTCAGCCGCAGCAGGAGCCGCCCTGCTGGCTCGAAACACGTTCACCCAAGGGAACGAAACACCATAAAACGAACCACATGGCTGTGATCACCCAGTTTTTCGAGACTGAAATAAAGGGGAATGTGCCTCATGAATCATATTTTAAGCCGATTAATTACGGAGCAGGCGAATACGAAGACACAAAACATCGATGAACTGAGTTCGGAACAGATGATGTATCTCATTAACGAAGAAGACCAGTTGGTTGCTGCAAGCGTAAAAGAAATTATTCCGAAGATTGCGCAGGCGGCAGATTTCATTGTGGATGCTTTTCGGCGTGGGGGGAAATTGTTCTACGTCGGGGCAGGTACAAGCGGCAGAATCGGCATTCTTGATGCATCGGAATGTCCTCCTACCTATGGAACCGATCCTTCCATGGTACAGGGCATTATCGCTGGAGGATTTCAAGCCGTGAAGGATCCGGTCGAAGGCGCGGAAGACAGCGATGCGCTCGGTGCACGTGATATCGATTTACATGGAGTCAGCAAGGAGGATGTCGTCATCGGTATTGCCGCAAGCGGAAGAACCCCCTATGTGCTGGGAGCCATGAGGCGTTCCCGTCAGATTGGCGCGACCGTCATCGGTCTGTGCAACAATCAAGGCACACCCATGACGGAGCACGCACAGCTGATGCTGGAAGCCATCGTAGGACCGGAGGTTATTCTTGGCTCAACCCGAATGAAAGCAGGTACCGCCCAAAAGCTGATCCTCAATATGCTGACAACGACAGCCATGATCCGAATGGGCAAAGTGTACCAAAATCTGATGGTCGATCTTAACCCATCCAATGAAAAGCTGGTCTATCGTGCCAAACGTATCATACGGCTGGCTACCGATGCACCGGAGGAACAGGTGGATCTGGCCTTTTCCGAAGCGGAGGGCCATGTTAAAACCGCCATTGTCATGCTGCTGACTGGCGCTAATGCGGTTGAAGCGCGCAGACGATTAGAACAGCATCAAGGATTCGTCAGACGTGCTGTCATGGAAGCACCCCATTAATATTCAGGCCTGTACGCAATTCGATTCTATCCCGTGAACATTTATTGTTCGATCCAAACCGTCTTCTCTTCCACAGGGCGTCTTTTTCCTTCAGGCAAAGCTACTGCCGGCTCACCTATGTACACAAGGGCAACCAGCTCTTCATGATCTTTCAATTGGAAAGCTCGCTTCATGATCGGATGAAACATCGGCTGACCCGATCGCCAGATCGCCCCTAAACCCAACGCGTGTGCCCTAAGCAGCATGTTTTGAACTGCTGCATGTGCTGCCGCAAACTCTTCCTTCCGCTCAACTTTCGGGTCGGACGAAGGGGAGACCGCGACGGCAATGACAAGGGGAGCTCGGTACGCCTTCTTGGCCTGCTTCTGGCGAATGTCTTCTATATCTTCAAGAGAAGTCGATGCTTCAGCCTGCTCGGCAGCAATATCTGCATAAGCGCTCGCCAGCACATCCCGTCCACGACCTGTCATGACATAAAATCGCCATGGCTCGGTGGCATGATGGCTTGGCGCCCAATTGCCTGCTTCGAGAATTTTTTCGATGACTTTCCGATCCAGAGGGACGTCCTTCACTCTGCCTACACTTCTGCGCTCGCGAATGGCTTGTTCAATATTCAATTTCTTTCTCTCCTCACCATTTACATTTATTGTTTTCAGGAAGATCGAGACTCTTTGATCATTAACAAATACATGTTTTTCTCTTTACACCGATTCTTCCTTTTTCCTCTATTTTTGAATGTAATTCGCGGCAAGCGGTACTTTGCATGCGGTTTGTCCTACATCCACATGCACTTTTCCGATCACCTCCGCTGCGCGGCTTGCTTCCTCGGTTAATGAAGAGACATAGGCACCTATGCAGATCACAAAGTTGTTCATTGCATACCGCACTCGATTTTGTTCTTGATGGATGGTCTGTTCTGCTCTTTTCAGCAGCTGCCTTATTTCGTCCAAGTCTAATGCTTCATCCGGTGTAATAGAGACGTAATTGGCGTAAGTCGTCCAGCCGGCGGTGGCCACCATTTCCCTCTCCGAATCGATCCACTCCCTCGCAAGCTCTAACGCATAATGACTTTCCGCAGCAACTTGTGCTAACGTGTATTCAGCAAGCATGTACCAATATGCCTGATCTACCCATTGTTGTAGCTGTTCCTTCGTCATCCGCTTTGGATCTACGGATAGACCAGCCAAATACATCGCATCGTGGTTTCCGGATTGATATAAAGAAAGGGCCAAATCCTGATCCTTCTTCACAACTTTCACCAGCTTCTTCAAATCCCCTACCTTCACGCCAAAGAAGGGTTCCTTGGCTCCATGGCGTATAAAGGTCTTCTTCGTTTGTTCCGTCCCCATCTCCTTTAACCTGTCCATGATTTCCTCGTACGTCATCCTAAAGCGCCCCTCCTTAATCTTGATGTAAACATGTGCCTGACCTGGTACGGTAATAACCCCTGATGGTCGGCTTAACCCCCTAATATCGGACACTGCACCTCTTATTCGATTGATTGCATAGAATCGCTCGATTTTTCATCGTTTATGATGATTATGCCTCATACCCTGATTTCTTTGGGTGTTACGTTGCCT
>NZ_JBHSQV010000165.1:0-41906 GCF_042658665.1 Marinicrinis lubricantis | reverse complement strand
TGAGCCTGAACATCTCAATTTTATCGGAATGGTCTTGTTGGTCAAACCCTAGAACCCTCCACCCGCATAGCGGGTGGTTTTCTGTTTCGCGCGTTTCACGCACTCAACTGGCTAAAGCCATAATAAAGAGCATCCCGACTCCTGCCAAGGAGATCGAGATGCTCATTCTTATTCTCTGTTATTGAATTCTGCGTCCTTCACGGTAAAGTGCATCGGTCATATTCAAAATCATGACCGCCCCTTCCTCGCGCGTGATCGATTCATTCGGCCGGAAGGTTTGATCCGGGTAACCGCTGATGATCCCGATCGACTGCATGCGGGCTACAGCATCGGCTGCCCATGCCGGAATGAGATCGCCGTCGCGAAAGGCCGTCTGCGCCTGCCCGCTGAATTCCAGCACCCCGTCCAGTACGTTGGCGGCCATCACAGCCGCCTCGGCGCGGGTAATCGAACGCTGCGGCTCTACACTCATGCCATCACCGGTCGGAATTCCCGTCAGCCACTTTCGCTGCAGCGCGGCGGATACATACGGCATCGCCCACCTGCCTACAGCTGCCTCATCAACAAAGCTTCCGTCTAAGCCTTGCTCTGACGGCCGCACCCCGCTGGCGGCCACCAGAAGCTTGGCAAATTCCTGACGCGTCACTGCCTCGTTCGGTGCGAAGACGAGTTTGCCTGACTGCGGTTTGCCGCTAACGACACCGATGGAGGCTAATCGATAGACTGCGTCCTTAGACCACCTGCCGTCCATATCCGCAAGCTGCTGCATCGATTCATTATAGAAAAGTGCGTACTTGCTGAAATGAGGCAGCCTTGCTATGACGTAGCCCTGCTCGATATGGATGTCTCCACCAATATATTCCCAGCGCCGTTCCAGTTCATTGTACCAGTAGATCCCTAATCGGTTCGGATCCTCTACCTCAACGAGGTTAAAGCGAATGCTGAGCTCAGGCTTCCGTTGAAATTGAATCGGCTGATTCGTTTTCAATTCGTAAATTTCACCGATCAAGCTTTGCACACCGTCCTCATAGCGCTTCGGACGAAGCACCTTCCCAACACCAACTCCACTTTGTGCAGCAAATGTCTGCTTGAACACCTTGAGTCTAGCTGAATCTTCAATCGCTATGACCGTGTCCTGCTCATTCGATAATGCCGCATACTGGATGAAGATGACCTCTTCCTCAGCTTCAATGATCGACTGCAGTACCTCTCGCAGCCACTCGTCGGCTTGACGTTCTGGGTCTTCCTTCGGAACATCAGGGCTCATGGGGTCACGACCCGGTCCATTGTCAGATCCATCTTCCCCGCCTTCGCCTTCCTCCGGTACATACCAATCATCCGCATTGCTGCCCGGCGTCGTTCCTCCGGTGTCACCCACTGTACGAACGATGATCGTATCCTCTAGGGCATATTCAGTGGATAGCGCATAGGATGCTTTGATCACTAATTCCCCTTCGTGCGTCATGTTCAATTGGCCATCCTCTGACAGCGTACCGTATTTATCCCCTATCAGAATGTCCCACTTCACGTTTTCTTGATTCAACACAACCGTCTCGCCTTGTTGGCTGATCCCTACCAATTGGAACGCCTGGGGTTCATTCAAGTTCACATGGTAGCTGTCCTCTTCATCTGCAGCTGCAGCACGGCTGGAGATCGGGCGAATTTCGACATGATCGAATGGCTGTATCGTCTGATTCGCTGCGAAAGACGTATAGGCCGTCTGATTCCCTGCCTGGTCCTCTGCCACGATGCGAATATGTTGGGATAGGTAGCCCGTAAGCGACACGTTCGTATCAAACTGTCCCTGTTCATCCGTTGCCACGACCGTATTATTTACCTTTACCGTGGTTCCGGGTTCCGCCACACCCTTCACACGCACAGATGGCTCCTGAGCCACATAAGCGATATCCGGTGACTCGATCTTCAAGTCCGGTGCGGTGGTGTCTGACTTCACTTGAATTCCCGCCATGGTCACATCTCCTTGCTCATTGACCGCGGTCACCTGAATGATATTCGTCCCTTCCACGAGTGGAATACGCTGCTGCCAGCCTTCTCCGGATTGGTTCGCCACGAAGGTGTCATTAACCATCATCTCTGCTTGGACGGCTTGGTCCGAGCGGACCGTTAGAAGAGCCGTTTCTTGATTGACAATATACGTCACCTGACCATCCGTGCCGATCTCCTGTCTTACATCTCCGCTTTCACCTGCCACACTTAGAACGATGAGCGCAGGATCCGGTTCCGGTAAATACGTCTGGCTAGATTGCGCCGAAGGGCCGAACACTTTAATACCCTCGACTTCGTTATAGGCAGTCACGGAAATTTTGTACGTTTCGCCAGGCATCATGCCCAGCTTCCCACCAGATGCGTCCTCAAAAACGCCTCCGATTTTTGCCTCTCGCACATCCCCTTCTACTTCAATTGCACCCGCTTGGTCAAGAGGCTGTCCGCCTTCGTCCAAGACTTGAATATAAAACCCGTCTACGCTCTCTTCCAGATTCCAGCTCACCTGCAGGAGGCCATTCCCGATCGATGTCGCGATGACGTCATCCGGTTGTTTCGGCTCATGCGCATTATCCATATGAAACGTTCCGACGCTGTACATGCTGTCATAGCTCGTGCTGCCATCATATACTATCGCCTTCACGTAGTATTCACCCGAAGCAAAGGTTTCCGGAAGCGTCACTTCCGCAGAGCCTTTGCTCACGTCGATACCGTTCAACAATAACTGCCCAGAGTCCGTCTCATTGTTCTCGGTAATATACAACGCCACTTTCTTATATTCTGCATGCTCCGCTTGCCAGTTGACACGGAGTGAATGATCTCCCGTCTTAACGACTTCTACAGCACTGAATCCAGGCGGCTGCGCCACATCCATCAGTGTCCAGTCGATCGGGCGGTCAGAAGTAACCGTCCAGTCGCCCCCCATCGGTGAAACCATCGTCACATATACTCGCTGCTCCAGTACCCCGGTCTGGCTTTGATCCGCCGGAATCTCTTGGACGAGATAGTTGATACCTTCCGTAAGTTCGTATAGCTCACCTTGCGGATTGCGGATTTCCAAATTCGGTACTTCACCGCTGTATCCTAATTCCAGCAAAGCATAATCCTGCTTGCCGATCGGAATGGTGTAGCTCTTCTCTGGTTCTGCTTGGATCGTCACGAGAGATTTCATCGACTGCGTCTCGATTTCCCTCGAATCCGAGCTGGATATTCGCCGAATATTCGTTCCGTAGACCACCTGTCCCTCGTAAGAGCCATCCTCCGGATGATACAGCCTTTGCTGTGCAAACCCGGCTGGCGCAGATGCCGCGGAAAGCGCGAGTACCGGTGCACTGCTGCCCCAAACATACTCGATGCCGATCGGAATCGATAGAACGTGAAACTGAGCATAGACCTTCTCGGTACTTAATTCCGCTTCGGCGCCTGCAATACTTTTGCCTCCGATAAACGGAATTTGTTTGGGAACGACCACTTCAATCGTGCCGCCTCCGGCCATCGATACAGGTCCCATAATTCCGTTTTGTGTGGAATCGTACGACAGCGTCGCATACACTTCTCCGGTAATAATATCAAAAATGACGAGCTCAGCTCCCACCTTGACTGCAATCGCGGTTTGCGTTAGCGAGTCCCGAATGGAAACTCCGCCGTACACCCGTTCGAATATGTCAATACCCATAATTCCGAAGGAGCCTTCAAAGCTGACACCACGCAGCGATGCCTCTAGCGTCATGTCGTCGGCTGAAATGATCTTGGCAATGTCCATGCCACCCATGATCACCATTTTCAAAGGAGGAAGCACTTCAAAATTGCCTGTTACGGTATCATACATATTTTTGAAGCCGCCCCCGCCCTTCGTAATATACGCCACGGGATAAGGAGGGATGAGCGGAATTCCAGGCTTCCCGCCTACGTAGAAAACAAAATTATCGACGATCGGGATGGAGCTTTCGGTAAAACGGATCGTCAGCACGCCGCCAACCTCGATAATTTCGAACGATACATCGGCTTCGATTTCATAAATGTGATCGAGCGTGTCAATCAGCATTCGCGCTTCCGCGCCAAAGTCCATGCCGGGAACGAACTTTTCAGGAAGTCCGACTTCACCTTCTGCCCGCAATCCAAGGAAGCCGTATTGTCCTCTTTGATCGATACCGAACCTCGCTTCATCAAGTTCGATGCTCAATTCGAAGGGATCCTTCTTCTCTTCTTCTTTCTTCCCATTATCATTATCATTGTCATCATCATCGACGTCCGGCTCTGGTTCCTTAGGAAAGTCCGCTCTTGACTCATCGTCCTCTGAGCCTGGCTTCTCACCTTCAGATGGTTGTTGCTCCTCCCCGCCTTTGAAGCTTAAGGAAACGGAGCCGCCGAATGAAACGCTTTGATCGCCAATCACCGCGTGCTTGACCGTGACGGGAAGAGACGCCATGCGGTGAACCATCGACATCCATTCCAACACCTGCCACTTGATGATAATCGATTCCTCTTCGTCATCCGCATCCAATGCATAATGATTTCCGTCCTCCAGAATGATGCTGAACGATCCGGTGACGAATGGAAAGCTTGGGATAGACAGCATACCGATCCCAGAAACCTCGATATAGTCCTCGTCATGGTCACGATCGCTTTCCTTCTTCTGCAGCTGCAGTGTTTGTGTCGTTCCGAATCGACTGCCGACCAGCGGGCTTTCATCGAAACGGACCACCGAATTGATCGTGGCGCCAGGTGCGATCTCATACAGCGTTTGGCTGCCGCCGGCAATTTCCTGAATCTTTCCGCGCAGCTCCAGCAGCACCTGCTCATGATTCTTCTTTAGCTGTGCAAGCTCGGCTTCACCAGCCACCGGAACGATCGTGTACCTCTTATTGTTCCCGACAACGGCCACGATGCCATAGTCTCTCGTTTTGTAGCCTTCGTCTTCGGTCAGCTCGATCGATTGTTCAAAGCTTCCGTACATGCCGGCGTCCATCCGGACGGTATACGTTCCTGGCTCCGGTACTCCCGACTGCCATAAAGCATCGAGATGCAGAGTCAATTGCTGATCGCCAATTACCGTCAAGTCCTGAATCCTAACTGTTTCGCCGTCTCTTTCGCGAATCAGCTGAACCTCTGCATTCCAATTGCCCTTCAACATTTCGAATCCGCTGCCCTTGAAATACAGATCGTGCCTTTCGTTATGAATGTACAGCTTATCTGGCAGTACATCGTGTACCTGAACCTCCGGCGGCTCACCTGCAAGCGCTGGGAGGATCACATAGCTGGATTGCGTCACCTCTTCGCCCCCCGCTTGCTGTACACTCACCCAGTACTGGGCCGCTTTGTAGCTATACTGAGGTCTCGCTTTCACTTTCCAGACCACTGTCCTGATTTCTCCCACAGCCATGTGATCGAATGTTCGCAGCGCTTCTTCCCCGTCCACAAGCTCCAGCTCAGACGGAAGTCCAATATTCACGGCTACATCCGCCAAGGGCTCTGCCCCGCTCGTCGTGTTATCAATAATCAGCTGAATTTCGAAGGGGTCCTGGGCATAGCCGTCCTTCGCTGTGTTCAACTTCAATTCCTTCGGGGCAATGAGCTGAGTAGTGAACTTGGCCGGCTTGTCGGACGTATAGAAGCTGCCTAGACCGTAGTACGTTTCATACACCCTTTGCTCACCTGGCGCCAGCACACTCGGCTCCCAATACAGCGCTACGCTGCTGTCCGCGGAACCGTACGGATTGTTCTCAGAAGTAAAATCTAAATCTTCATGCACTGCATAATCCCATTTCGTCTCCGAGATCCCTTCCCAATGGGCAACCACCATTCGGTCTGGGCCCGTATTGCCCCAGCCCTGCAAAAATCCATAGGACATCACCTGAGGAGCCAACGGATTGTCGGTCGCCCTCCAATAATAAGGAAGCTCTCCCGCAAACTCCGTCTCCTGCTGCACGAACGTATTCATCCCAGACAAAGAAATCGGAGAAGCATCATCCGCGCCCAGCATCGTGTCCAGCAGGATCCGGCTGCCGACCTGTACAGCTTGATCCGCCTGATTCGTGACAAGATAAGAAATTTTCACGTTACCGATATTAGGGTTTTCGGGGTTGTCTACCAGTGTCAACGTCTGGACAATTTCCAACCCTTGGGCCTGCCATACGGATTGATTAGATAATCCAACCGTCTGGGGACGAGCCGTCAGCCCGCCTCCCGATTCCATAAAGCTGTAATCATTCCCGTAAATATAATCCTCGCCGTTAATGCGAAACGTCGTAAAGGATGTCTCGGGAACTTTGTTTTCATACAGCAGCTGCTCTTCGTTATCCCCGTCTCTTAACGGATGGCCTTCATTCGTCCGAATACTGAATCGACCGCTGCCTTCATCTACTGATATCCTTACATAGCCGTTATCCACTTGTTCCAGTGGACTCGCGCCGTTATCCGCTCCCATCGCCATGATCGTCTGCGAACCGGCTGAAAACAAAAGCAAACCGCATAAGCCTGCCATGAGACATTTGTTCAACATGCCAACCTTCTCCCCCAGCCCTACTTATTCGTCACCCGGTGTCTCTCCCAAAAACTGATCTATCAACACTTACCGATTTGGTATGACATACACGTGGATGAATTTCCTGCTTCGTTCCTGATCTTGAACGAGAATGGTGTAATAGCCTTGCTTGTCGGCGACAAGCATGCCCGCTTCCAGCACTGCATCCAATCCCTTGAAGTCTCCCGTATGCAGCTTGCCGTAGGCCCATTTCACCACTTCTGATCCTTGTTGCCCGAACCACTGCACGAGGAGCTCTGAGCCCCACACCGTCATCTCACCATCGACAGGAGCCACGGAATTGACGTATACTGTCAGCTCCTCCATCGGAATAACGGAAGCTTGTCGCACAACGATTGTTTCATTGCCGGCTCGATCCCGCACCTTATAGGTGACTTCGTAGTCCCCTGGTGTGCTTGCATCGATCTCGTGCTCTGCTGTGACCTTGCTCGACACATCGCCGTCCAGCTGATCGAAAGCTTCCATATCTGCCAGCGGATCTACAGTTCCATGGACTGGGATCAGTAACCGTTCGCCTTGGGTAAACCGAATTTGCGGCTTCTCCCGATCAATATTCGTCACGGTCATCGGAAGCAAATACGGATTGTTCATCGCATCCTTCGCTTCGATCCAAAACACGCCGTTGCTCGTGAACGTGACGGTTGGACTGCCGTTGTTGTTCATAATGGCGAGCGGCCGGTCGGACTCTACCGTTGCCGTCACATTGCCGGTTGTCGGCTCGGTCTCGCTGTAGGCAATCGTAATATCCGCCTTCGTCTTATCGATGTTCGACACGCTTGCATCGATATGCGCGGTATTGCCGGCTAAATCCTGAATGATAAATGTGAAGCTGCCGTTGTCACGAAACACATGCTGCAAGCTTCGGTTGTTATTCAGCACATAGATAGGCTCGTTCGCCGTTACCGTCGCAATCACATCTTGATTCGTTAATGCCGTGGTGCTGTAGTGGATCTGTGCAATGGGCGCTTGCCTATCGATGTTCTGGACGATGGCGGTCACCGTACTGATGTTGCCCGCCCGGTCTGATATTTGAAAAGTAAATTGTCCATTATCGTTAAAGTCAACCACACGGCTGCCGTTATTGTTCAGCACCGTAATTGGTTCATTCGGGTTGAGCGATGCTCTGACTGCCGCATTCGTCGGTCCCGTAACCGAATAAAAGACGTCCGCGGTCGGCGGAGTTCGGTCAATTCGCTGGACGATCGCAGCCAGCTCCGTTCGATTGCCCGCCTCATCCATGAACACGAACGTAAACGTGCCGTTCTCCTTGAACACATGCGTGCTGCCGCCTTCACTCACAATTGTCGGGGATTGTCCCGAGTTATCTTCGGCGGTGAGCGTGACAACGACATCACTCGTGGTCCAGCCGGTGGAGCTATAATTCAGCTTGCCTGTCGGCGCTATCCGGTCGATCCAATGGACGCTTGCTGTGACCTCTCCGCTGTTCCCCGCTGCGTCCTCGTAAAAGAACGTGAACGTACCGTTATTCTCGAATACGTACTCCTCACTTCCGCCATTGTTCAAGATGTATACCGGCCCAGACTCGTTATCGAAGTAAACGGATGCCGTGACCGATTCATTCGTCCAACTGTCTTTGCTGTACGTAATGATCGGATGCGGTGCCTCTCGATCGATATAGTCCACGACCGCTGTCAGTTCTGCTAGATTCCCCGCTTCATCGTAAAAGGTGAACGTATGCGTGCCATTGTCGGTAAACGTATATTCCTGCTCCCCAGTTACCGTCACGCTGCTGCGGTCATCACTGGCGACCAGTGTAACGGTCACGTTGTCCCGGGTCCAGCTGCTGTGACTGTAGATCAATTCACCTGCCGGCGGCACGCGGTCGATATGATCCACGATCGTCTCCATCTCGCTTCTAATCCCGGTTTCTACATCTTCAATGGTATAGCGGATCGGTCCATTCGTTGACACACGATAGACCACCTCCGTCACACTGCCGTCCTCCACCCGCTCCAAGCGAATCAACTCAGATCGGGGCGGCGCTTGAACATCGTGGAGTACTCGCGGCGGATTGCCCTTGACGCTGATTTGTACATCTACAGGCTGATTCGTCCAATGATCTGGGGTCATCGTTACCTGCGCGGTCGGCAGGGTCTGATCAATCCAGGTAACTTCAGCCGCTGCGGCGCCCGCATTGCCGGCTTCATCGACGAATTCAAACGTATACGTCCCATTGTCCGTGAACGTATATTCACGAGCCCCGCTGGAAGGTATGATCACTGTTGCTGTTTCCGACAATTCCAGCCGCGCCGTTACAGGTCCCGCTGTTCTTGAGCTTGCGCTGTAGTGGATGATTCCAACAGGCGGTGTATTGTCGAGCCTGAACGGTTGGCTCGCTTTGATTTCCTCATTGCCAGCACCGTCAATCGCTTTCGTCCACAAATACCATTGGCCATCGACTTCAGACAAGACCATTGCATAGTCAGAGGTGATCTCCTCCCATTCCAACGGCGGTTCCGACGGGTTCATAGACCAAGCAGCGTAAAGCTCAATTTGTTCCGGCGCGCTGACATTATCCGTAACACTGACGGTCGTCGATACAGTCTGCTGCTTCGTTGTCGTTCCGTCTACAGACAGCTGGACGGCCGGTTTTTGCTTCTCGATATTGCTGATCGTCACTTGTTGCTGCGAAACATTGCCCGCCAAATCTGTAAACTCCATCGTATAAGTGCCGTTCTGTTCAAAGCTCACGGACACCGAGTCATCAGGGGAATAATCATCCGTGTAAAATACCGTGGCGGTCACGGGCCCACTGGTCCATTCGGTCGTACTGTATGAAACATCGACCGCTTCAGGCGGTGTTGTATCATAAATAACCTCAGCCGTATACGTCTGACTTACAAGGCCCGCGCGGTCTTTATATTTCACCATGAGAAATTGAGAGCCTTCCTCTGGCTGAAGTGCAACGTCTAGGTTGGGCGTAAAGGTCAGCCATTCCGACCACGTTTCGCCCAAATCGTTCGAATAACGAAGCTCCAAACCATCCTGCGATTCGTTATCCGCGGCCTCCAGCTTCACCTGTGCCTCCAGCTTATTCGTGTGTGGCTGAACGAAGCTCACACCTCCTGTCGGAGGCAAATGATCCAACGCATACGGCTGACTTGAAACCAACGCCGCATTTCCCGCTTCATCCACCACTTTCGCATAGACATAATAAATACCAGATATACCGGACAGCGCAATCGTGCCATCCTCGGAAATAACCCCGCCGCTGGCGCTCTCATCCAGAGTCTCCTGCTCACTGATCCAGTAAGTGATGTCATACTTCTCAAAGCCCGCCGACTTCCCATCGATCAGCAGCTGAATCTCTGCTGTTGCCGCATATACTCCATTGCTGCCGTTCGGTGTAAAGTCCACAGCAGGTGCTTCGTTATCCAGCACGAATCCTTCCGGTGTCGTATGAATAGCGGTATTTCCTGCGCTGTCTGTCGTCTTTACATGGAGATACCATGTACCGTTTAAGCTGCTCGGCGTAGTCAGCGGCAGCTCTGCTGGATATGGACCGTCATGCAGTAACTCCCACGCCGCGTCCTCCGCCGGCGGATCCACTGCCTCGGACCAATTTGCATAGATGCGTCCGCTTTCTTGATCCCCTTGCGGGAAGCGAACAGTGACCGTATGCGATTGAGCCGCATCGCTATTCCCTTCTTTAGCAAATTCCACAAGCGGGGCCGTTTGGTCGATCGTATACTCCCCGCTATATACCGTCACCGTATTGCCTGCTTGATCCTCAGCTGTAATCACCAATACATGTGCACCCTCATTAGGCGGCGAACTCACCGTGAAGGCAGATTCGGCGGTCGTCTTCGGCTCTCCCGATTCCCCTGCCCACTGGTAACGGATCTGATTCACTCCGGATAACGCATCCGATGCCGAAACCGTGATGGAAATCGGCTCGTTGTCCAGTCCCGAAATGGGCGTAAATTCAATGGATGGGACGGTGTTGTCAAAGGCATACGGGCCGAACGTTCGAACGGACTCATTGCCTACATCGTCCACTGCGCGCATATGCAAATAATATGTGCCTGTTGCATCCACAGGATTAGGAACGGGCTGCGCGGTGAAAGCCCCTGTACCGCTGATGAGCGCAGGGCTTGGAGTCGCTGCATTCTCGCTCCATACATAAAACAGCTCCGGCTCTAATCCAGGCCGGTCTTGTGCCGTCACCACCACATCGTGAAAGCGGGCATATGATAAATCCGTTGACGGATCCGCTGTCATCTCTGGTGATGTGGTATCGACGATCACCTTGCTGCTGAAGGACATGCCTCCTGCAAGCGTTTCGTTCTGAAAGAAATTATTCGAATAATCCATCACTTGCTGCTGCCCATACAAATTAAACGCTTCGACTTGCAAATCATCGGTATCATCCCCTGGCTGCACAACGTACTCAAAGTACACCTTGTCCGCAGACCGTTTCGTATACGTCGCGACGGCGCCGTTATTCAGATGAGCCGTCATATCAGGGTACGAATGTACCGGTTCATTGAAGGTGACGGTGATCGGAAGAACATCCCCTGCTTTTACAACGCTCTTCACTGACGTCACGCTTGTCACAACGGGAGGCTGCGTATCGATGATGACTTTCCCATCCATTAAACTGTAGAAATACGCTTTATCGCTCGTGTGATAGTAGCCTATTTCATCTATATTGCAGTGGCTCGGATTCATATCGTATAACTGAAAAATACCGTTCGGCGAGCTCGATGTGACCTCGTATGTAAACTCGTGAATTTTTCCACTCTTCGATTGCCATATCGCATCGATGATTTCACCGCTGCCCGACTTGAACTGAATCGCGGTTTGGTTTCCCGGATTACTGCAATTCACTTCGGATACATCAAAGGTGACGAGGACTCTAGCCGTATCCCCTGCTTGATAGTACCGATCATTCCCAACATATCGAGTCCCTCCCTGCAGCTCCATCGCATCGGGATGGGGACTGCCCATTTCAACATGTGCAAGCGCCGTCTCCAGCGGTACGGCCAAAATACTCATATACATCAATACAACACATAAAAAATACGGTAGTCTTCGCATGCTTATCCCTCCAAGCAAATCATTCCATGACTATCGTACCTCTCATGTTGTCACGGCCGATAGTTACAGTTGTCATGAATATGATCACTTTCGATCCGAGACAAAAGCTTTTACAGCCTTTCCCTCCCGTATTTGTGCAAATGACGGGCATGTGACAAAATTGTCACATGCTCTTCTGTTTTGTTCGGACAATCGAAGGAAAAGCGGCGTCGCGGTCCCTATAATAAAGCTATAAAAGAAATTTCAAGTGAGGATGTGTGAGTGGATGAACGTACTAGAAGCGAGTAAGATTCGCAAAAGCTACGGGAATAAGATGAATAAACAAGAGGTACTCAAGGGCATTGACCTTTCTATTGAAAAGGGCGAATTCGTCAGCATCATGGGCGCATCAGGCTCGGGTAAGACGACTTTGCTGAATGTGCTGTCCTCGATCGATCAGGTGAGCGGCGGTACCATTCAAATTGAAAATAAAGAGATTACGAACATGAAAGAGAAGGAGCTCGCCGAATTTCGGAAGCACCACCTCGGGTTCATTTTTCAGGACTATAATTTATTGGATACTCTAACCGTCAAAGAAAACATCCTACTGCCGCTGTCCGTCACGAGCATCTCTAAACGCGAAGCCAATCAGCGATTTCAGGCGGTCGCAGAAGAGTTAGGAATTTACGAGTTAAGAAACAAGTATCCGAACGAAATTTCCGGCGGTCAAAAGCAGCGTACTTCAGCAGCACGGGCATTCATCCATGAGCCCAGCATCATTTTCGCGGATGAACCGACAGGAGCGCTCGATTCCAAATCCGCCTCCGACCTGCTGAACAAGCTGAGCGAGCTGAATCTGAAACGCAAAGCAACGATTGTGATGGTGACTCACGATCCTGTCGCAGCCAGCTATTGCCACCGGGTGATCTTCATTAAGGACGGGCAGATGTATACCCAGTTAAACCGCGGAGGGGAATCAAGGCAGGCGTTCTTCCAAGATATTATGAAAACGCAGGGCGTGCTAGGCGGTGTGCAGCATGAGCATTAATCATCTCATCTTCCGAAATCTACGAAAAAACTTAAAACATTACTATTTGTACGTCTTCGCTTTAATTTTCAGTGTCGCGCTGTATTTCGCATTCGTAACGCTGCAGTATGATCCTTCGATGGATGAAGTAGAAGGCTCCCTGAAAGGGGCTGCAGGCATTAAAGCGGCATCGGTGCTTTTAATCGCGATTGTGTCCATCTTTCTGCTGTATGCGAATAATCTGTTTATTAAGAAACGCAGCAAAGAAATCGGGCTGTTCCGATTAATCGGCATGACCAAAGGGAAAATATTCCGCATCCTGAGCACAGAGAATTTTATGCTCTATTTCGGTTCCTTGGTGATCGGGATCTTCATTGGATTTTCCATTTCTAAGCTTGTCATTATGCTGCTGTTTAAAATTACAGGCGTCGAAGCCATCGCATCCCTAAGGTTCTCGAACGAAGCGCTGATCCAAACTTTGGTCGTATTCGGCGCTGTGTATGTCTTAATTATGATTATGAACTATACGTTTATTCAACGTCAGACGATATTAGCGCTGTTCCGGGTCGTTTCATCAGCGGAAGGCAGAGTGAAGAAAATATCTTTCTTGGAAATGCTGTTTGGTTTCATCGGTATCGCATTGATACTCATTGGCTACTATGTCTCTTCCAAACTGTTTGACGGTTCCTTCACTGACATTAACTCGATGTTTTTGGCGATGATCTTTATTCTCGGTTCCGTCATTATAGGAACGTATTTGCTTTATAAAAACTCCGTTAGCTTCGTATCCAATATTATTCGTAAGAGCAAGGGCGGTTATCTCAATATCAATCAAGTCATGTCGCTTTCTTCGATCATGTTTCGCATGAAATCGAATGCGCTGTTGCTTACGATTATTACAACGGTATCGGCACTGGCGATCGGGCTGCTGTCCTTAAGCTATATCTCATATTATTCCGCAGAAAAGTCTGCGATCCAAAATGTGCCGAACCATTTCGCGCTATATTCGGAAGAAGATGCTCAGCAGCTCAAGCAGGCTTTTGATGCACACGGTATCGCTTATGAAGATGAAGTTCGAATTGAGGTCCTTCAAGCCGAGGTTGATGCGGAAATGATTTTAGCCTCTTCGCTTGCAACAATGAATTATGATTCAAGCGTGTTGCAGGTGCCCGTCATTAGCGATAAAAACTTCACGGACTTAGATGTCGCCGAAAATGAATTCACGCTCACAGGATACAACGACATCATGAAGCAGTTCATGTCACTGAAAGACTCCGGCGAGGTCGAGCTAAAGAGCAAATCCGGATCACTGCCGCTGCAATATACCGGTTTAAGCGACGATTTCATTGTCTCCTATTACTTCACAGGCGGCGGGCTGCCTCTAGCCATCGTCGATGAGACAACTTATGAGTGGTTGAAACAGGATCTGAACCCCGAGCTTCAGTATGAGTCATCGCTGTATATCGGACTGGATCTAGAAGACGAAAGCCAGATGGAACAGGCGAAAGATCTTTTCCTTACGTTCGATTTCAGTGAAGAACATGGAAACCATTCGCAGCTGCATATGGCGAACACCCAGAAAGAGACGATGGGCTTAGTCATGTTTATCGTCGGCTTCCTAGGCTTAACGTTCTTGATTACATCCGGCTGTATCTTATACTTCAAGCAAATGGGCGAGAGCGAGGACGAACAGCCAAACTACACCATCCTGCGGAAGCTTGGATTTACACAAGGCGATCTGCTAAAGGGCATTCAAGCGAAGCAGCTGTTTAGTTTTGGTATCCCGCTTATGGTCGGGCTCGTACACAGCTATTTTGCGGTCAAGTCCGGTTGGTTCTTCTTCGGAACAGAGCTGTGGACGCCGATGATTCTCGTTATGGTGCTGTATACCGGTTTGTATTCGATCTTCGGCATTCTCTCTGTCATTTACTCGAAAAAAGTCATTAAAAATGCGCTGTAATCTCTTTAAGCAGCAGCCCCAGTCGATACGGCTGGGGCTGTCTGTCTGGGTAACGTAAAGTACTGGACAGATTGACTTCGTTTCAGTATATTAGCGTTATTGTGTTCGTTCGGTAGAGCGTCTGCAGCGTCTGGTATGAGCATCCCTCTCTTTAGAACATATTATAGAGCAGGATAAGTGTAACGGCTGCAAAAGCTTCGGCTGTTTGATCTTTACCTGTGAAAGGGGAGCATATTTTTGTTTACATTTAAATCGGAACGAGAAATAAGCCTGATGCGCGAGTCCGGCAAGCTGCTGGCATTATGCCATCAAGAAATCGCCAAGTTGATTAAGCCCGGGATCACTACGATGGAAATTGACGAGTTTGTAGAGAAGTTCTTAAAGGAGCACGGGGCCACGCCAGAGCAAAAGGGTTACAACGGTTATCCCTATGCGACCTGTGCCTCCATCAACGATGAAATTTGCCATGGCTTTCCACGGACAACGCCACTAAAGAACGGGGATATCGTTACGATTGATATGGTCGTGAATCTGCACGGGGGCTTGGCCGATTCGGCTTGGACGTATGCCGTGGGCGACATCCCTAAGAAGACCCAGCATCTGTTAGAAGTAACAGAGAAGTCGCTCTATATGGGCATAGAGCAAGCGCAAGCGGGGAACCGAATCGGGGATATCGGACATACGATTCAAACTTATGTGGAAGCTGAAGGCTTCTCGGTCGTACGACAGTTTACCGGCCACGGGATCGGGCCCACGATCCATGAGGATCCACAAATTCCCCATTACGGATCGCCCGGCAGAGGCGTTCGCTTGAAAGAGGGAATGGTCATTACGATCGAGCCAATGGTCAATGTCGGGGTCTGGTCCAGCAAAATGGATGACAACGGATGGACAGCCCGAACGACAGACGGCGAATTATCCGCCCAATATGAACATACGATTGCCATCACGAAGGACGGTCCGGTCATTTTGACACAGCTGTAAATAAGAATAAGGGTTAGAGGTTCAGCACGCTTATGAACGCTCTTTCCTTTTTTTTATGAAGTATCTTTCACTTAAAGAGAGCGGCTCATCCTCTGCCGATTCGGTCATGAAGTTGACTGCAGCAGTCATGCTCAGGCCGAACACGGCCATTTTATGGTAAAGGGGCAGCGAATCATCTAATGCGTGCATATTAACACCGCAATTATCAGATACCAATCATAACGAAAAAGGATTGGCATATCGTTGACCTTGCATTAAAATAGATGGGCCTTCTATTTTTTACATCAAAGGATGGTTTCATTTGGAACAAAAGTTTTCGAAGAAACAGCCGTTCGGAGCATTTCTCGTCAGATTATTGATCTTCCTTCTCCCTTCGGCACTGGGCATTTTCTTTTTTATGATTCCAATCTCTTACGAAGACGAGATAACGATCCCCATCGCCATTTTATCCGGTTGGGTACAGGACGAGCTCGCTTCTTACTTACCGGATATCATGACGGGGATTATTCTAATCACTCTGCTTGCTACCATCGTCATGAAGACAGTGCGGCCTCAGCGGCTGAATCGCAGTCCGTTCTTCAAAGCTCTGCTGGACGTTCCGCCGGTCTGGTTTGCGGCAAGAATCCTCGGTGCGGTATTTGCTGTACTCGTACTGTTCCAGTGGGGACCCGAGGCGATCTGGTCTGAGGATACCGGAGGCCTTCTCCTCAATGACCTGCTGCCGGTTCTGTTCTCGGTCTTCTTGTTTGCAGGCATGTTTCTTCCGCTGCTGCTTAATTTCGGCCTGCTTGAATTATTCGGTACGCTATTGACCAAAATCATGCGTCCTCTCTTTAAACTGCCCGGCCGTTCTTCTATCGATTGCATCGCTTCATGGCTCGGTGACGGAACCATCGGCGTGCTTCTGACAAGCAAGCAGTATGAAGAAGGCTATTATACGAAACGGGAAGCAGCCGTCATCGGGACGACGTTCTCCGTCGTTTCGATTACCTTCAGCCTGGTGGTGATTTCACAGGTTGGCCTGAGCCATATGTTTGTCCCATTTTATTTGACGGTTACCGCGGCCGGACTCATCGCTGCCTTTATTACACCTAGAATCCCGCCGTTATCTCGAAAACCGGATACCTATTTCATCGAGAAATCAAAGAACTATTCAGAGGATCACATTCCGCAAGGTTTTACCGTTTGGTCTTGGGGGATGAAACAAGCGTTAAATAAAGCCGGTGAGCAGCGAGGTCTCCTTGACTTTATTCGTTCGGGCTTAAAAAACATTCTCGATATGTGGATGGGCGTAGCCCCTATTGTCATGGCCCTTGGAACACTCGCATTAGTCATTGCGGAGTATACGCCATTCTTTCAATGGCTCGGCTTGCCTTTCATCCCGCTGCTGGAGCTGCTGCAAATTCCCGAAGCGAAGGCCGCATCCGAAACGCTGGTGGTTGGATTTGCCGATATGTTTCTGCCTTCTGTCATTGGAACCAGTATCGAGAGCGAGATGACGCGTTTTATTGTGGCGTGTGTCTCTGTCACGCAGCTGATCTATATTTCGGAAGTCGGAGGGCTGCTGCTCGGCTCCAAAATTCCAGTTACGTTCTTGGATTTGTTCATTATTTTCCTGCAGCGTACTTTGATTACACTGCCGATTATTACAGTCGCCGCTTACTTCATTTTCTAAGCAGCCACCATGCTGCAACAATCTACAAGCACAAGTCTGCCGCAGCTTTTGCGGCAGGCTTGTCTTTTCTTCATTTAACCGTTAAATCGCAGCACATATTTGATATGAGATTGTAAACGCCCGTTCATGTATGTCACAATAGACAATAGAGGTTTACCCAGCGCGGGTAAATCTCGGAGATCCTAACCTTAGTTTCCTAAAGATAAAGGAGGCATCATACATGAGAACCATTCAGCTTGGAACAAGAAGCTTGGAAGTGCCCGTCATAGCCGTCGGATGCATGCGTATGAACGGACTGGAGAAAACAGAGGCGGAGAAGTTTATCAAAGCGGCGATGGAGGAAGGCGCCAACTTCTTTGATCATGCTGATATATACGGCGGCGGCGCTTGTGAGGAAATCTTCGCCGATGCGATCGGAATGAACGACGATATTCGCGAAAAAATGATACTTCAATCGAAATGCGGCATCCGTCAAGGCATGTTCGACTTTTCAAAGGAGCATATATTAAACTCCGTCGACGGCATCCTGAAACGGCTGAAGACCGATTACATAGACGTCCTGCTGCTGCATCGTCCCGACGCGCTGGTTGAACCGGAAGAAGTCGCGGAAGCCTTCGATCAATTGGAAAGCTCCGGGAAGGTTCGCCACTTCGGCGTATCGAACCAAAAGCCGATGCAGATCGATCTGTTGAAAAAGTATGTAAAGCAGCCAATCGTCGCCAACCAGCTGCAGCTTAGCATTACGAACGCAACGATGATCTCGAATGGCATCAACGTCAATATGGAGAATGACGCCGCGATTGATCGGGACGGCAGCATCCTCGACTACTGCAGGCTGCATGATATGACGATTCAGCCTTGGTCGCCTTTCCAATACGGCTTCTTCGAAGGCGTGTTTCTGGGCAGCGACAAGTTCCCGGAATTGAACCAGAAAATAGATGAGATTGCTGCAAAGTACAGCGTCTCCAACACAACGATTGCCATCGCTTGGCTGCTCCGCCATCCTGCGAAAATGCAGCCTGTCATCGGGACAATGAATATCGGCCGCTTGAAGGACAGCTGCAAGGCAAGCGAAATCCATCTCACTCGTGAGGAATGGTATGAGATTTACCGTGCCGCAGGCAACGTGCTGCCTTAATGGTGCTTGAAACTCCAATATCCCTAAGAAAAACTAAAAACCAACCTTCCACTCGTTCGCGGAAGGTTGGTTTTTATTCTAAATGTTCAGTTAGCCTTACAAGGCATGATACAGCCGCTTCATCGTAATGAACGCCTGCTCCTTCGTATACGTCTCTTTCGGCCCAAATTGTTCGCGCCCACACCGCTCATTACGGCAGCATCATTGGTTCCGTCCTTAATGGTCGATATAAACCCGATACCCTGCTTGGCCCAGCTTCCCATCAATGCTTCATCTGTAAAAAACAGGCTCTTTCCTCCTGCCGGAATATGCAGCATATTGGCCACCCGCGTCAGCATCACAGCCGCCTCTTGGCGGGTGATGAATCCATTAGGGTTCAGCTTGTGCGGACCCGTTCCATTAATGATGCCAAGAGCATGCGCGGCAAGAACCGTTTCGTCATAAGTGTCGGTTATCTCCATCCCTTGAATCGTTTTGCCGGCCTCCTGCAGCAGCTCGTCCACCGATTTGTTCATTTTCACAGAAAACAGCTGAAGCGCTAGTTTGCTAAAGTCGGCACGGGTAATGTCATTTTGATATCCATACTCGATATCGACCGGAATCACTCCTAGTGCAGACGCTGCCTTCACCTCGGACTTCGCCCATCCGGACGGAGTATCAAGCGGATTGAGGATAAACCCGAACGAATCCCGCTCCAGCGAAGCGGCAATTAAGCCATCTGAGGAGCTTTTCAACGATTCATAGATTGGTTCAACCACTTCTTTCCCGCTGCGATCTATCATCCCCATCTTGTGATTCTGCATGTACACATAAGCCAAGCCTTCGCGGAATGAACGGATTTCAGCATACCTATCCCCTAAATCCGCGATGACCTTGCCCGTTTTATCCAACAGCACATAACGCTCCGTCGGATCTCCTCTATGGTATTTCGCAATGGATACTCCGTCCTCAAGAGGATAAACGAAGCTGTATAGGTTTTTAAAATCGGCCACGATGCGCCCTTGTTTGTTTATAAAGGCAAAATGATAATAGTTGTTGTTCGGTATAATGACAACGCCAATTCCCTCGCTAAACCTTAGCGTCTCCGTATACTTCAGCGGCACCACTTCGCGCCCGGCTTTATCAATATATCCATATTTGTCACCGTCTGTGACAGAAGCAAGCCCGTCCGAAAAGTTACCCACCCATTCATATTTTGGCTGAATGACGAACTTGCCGCTATGGTCAATAAAGCCCCACTTTCCGTTCTTTAATACGGCCGCTAAGCCTTCATAAAATCCAGATGTACCGGCGCTGATCCCGTAGCCGTCATCATCCCGCACCTCGTCAAATTGAAGTGGAATGACAAGTTTCCCCGTACGATCAATAAACCCCCACTTTCCATTCTTCGATACCGCCGCCAAGCCTTCTCTGAAATTCAGCACCGTATCGTATGCTGTCTCCAGCACCACATGTCCCTGTCGGTCTATGTAAGCCCAATGGTTGTCGATAATGACTCTTGAAAGACCTTCACTGTAAACATAGGATGTGTGGCTGTAAGGATCTAAATCATATCCATCAAACTGTAAATTGCCTGCTCGGTCGATGACACCCATGTCACCGGAGGCTGTCAGCTGAACCCAAGCTAATCCCTCGTTGAACGTATTCGATGTGTAGTTATAATGAAGTACGTCGATGTATTGCGGATCGATGACGAATCGATCTTCTTCCTCAGCCTGAGCCGCAGACACTGCACTAAAACAAAGTATCATACAAAGTAATAGATTGACCGTCCATTTCATGCTGCTAGTCTCCCTTATGTATAAATATTATGTATTACGCACCCCCATATTGTACCATATATTGATTTGTATTTTAGGAAAAACGACCTAAATCCAAAACGTTTTTCACTTTCGTTACAGGGGTATTCATTATTTTATTAACACATTATGTAATATATATTTACGAGAAGTGTTGAGTAATCTCTTCACATGGGCTCGTCTCTGGAATTATAATGAGAGATATCATAGAGAAGGGAGAGTGATCCTCTTGAATATCGTCATCTTTCAACATATTGAATTTGATGATGTTGCTGTATTTTCAGAATGGGCTTCAAGAGAAGGACATACGCTGCAAGTCTGTGTACCTGCAGAGGGGATTGATCCAAGCTTGCTGGAAGGTGCAGACCTGCTCATCATCCTGGGCAGTCCGCTCAGTGTATACCAAGAAGACCCGCCTCGGTGGCTGTCAGAAGAGAAGGCCTTTGTCAAACAGGGCATCGATCAAGGAATCCGCGTTCTCGGTATTTGCTTTGGTGCACAAATGCTCGCAGAGCTGCTGGGCGGCTCCGTCTTCCCTAATGAAGAGAAAGAAATCGGATGGCATCCAATCTGCCGTACAGATGAGCATCACCCTTGGCTGGAAGGCTTGCCTGCACAGTTCTACTCCATGCAATGGCACGGAGATACGTTTACTCTTCCAGAAGGGGCTATCCCCCTTGCTTATTCCGCTGCCTGTAAAACGCAAGCTTTCTCCTACGGGGAGCATATCGTTGGACTTCAATTCCATCTGGAACATCCGGCCGAAGTCATCGAACAGATGATCACGGCATGGCATCCAGGGGAAACCAAGGCTCCGTTCATACAAACTGCAGAGCACATTCGGGCACAATATGGACGGTGTCAGACCTCCCTGCAAATGCTTCAAACGATTCTCACCAATATTCAGAAGCAGGGGTCTCAGAAGCTGAAATCAACCGTAATAACATAGAATTGGCAAATGACAAAGGGGTAACCCAGTAAGGAGTACCCCTTCGCTTGACTGCATCAAGCCCTTGATGATCATGCTTTTTGCATTACTGAGCCGTATATCCTCCATCAACGAGCAGAGAACATCCAGTCGTAAAATCATTTTCACATAAGAAAACAATCGCATGCGCGATTTCTTCCGCCTTGCCCAATCTTCCAATCGGATGTCTTGCGACCAGACCTTCATAGAATTCGCCTAATGCCTCTTTGTTCACCATGCCCGACTCCACATAGCCTGGGCATACCGCATTCACCCGGATATTTTTATCCGCATATTCAAGAGCTAATGATTTCGTCATGATGTTTACAGCACCTTTAGAGGCGTTATAGGCGAAGGCTCCCGCTTCTCCGACATGGCCCAATATCGATGCGGTGTTGACGATGCAGCTTCCGCCCGTCTTAAGCATCTCACGAATCGCATACTTCGAACCGAAGAAGACACCATTTTGGTTGACGGTAATGACCTTATTGTACTCTTCAAATGAAAGCTCTTCGGTTTTCGCCAGTATTCCAACCCCTGCGTTGTTGACAATGATGTCTTGCACCGTACTAGCCACCATGCTTTCTACAGAGCTTTCATCCGCTACGTTAACTTTAACAAACGTGACGTCTGCTCCTTTGCCTTGCAGCTCCTTCTCCACTTCTTTTCCCGATTGTTCGTTATAGTCGGCGATAACAACCTTAGCTCCCTTTCCCACAAACGCTTCTACGGTGGCCAGCCCAATCCCGGATGCTCCTCCGGTAACAATCGCCACTTTATCCTTCAAATCCGTCATTCGATAACCTCCTATGCCTAATGAGCATATTTCAATTTTTTCTGTTCTATGCTTCCCCGTTTGATGGTTTTCATGCCGATTGTCAACGAACGATAACGATCCTTTATGAAGCTTGGATCGACGCGGGCAATGACGCGGCGCCCCTTCCAAATGTGAAGTTTGAATGGCTTATGTGTAAGAAAATCCAATTCGGTCATAATAAGGTCGGGAGCTGATGACCATGTATAAAAAGCATGAACGAACATTAATGTGGCTCGCCTTTGGCGCAGCTGCCGTCATGCTCATTTCCATGCTCGGCCGAATCTTCAGAGGCTTGAGCGGTTAGAAGGAGGCTTCAATTCGTGGGTGAGGATTCCGTATTTTACAGCCGGTTATTAACCGAGCTGACTCTGACGTTCCATATCGTTTACGCCACGCTTGGAGTCGGCGTGCCGCTCATGATCATGATTGC
Organism: Marinicrinis lubricantis; assembly: GCF_042658665.1. Classification (NCBI taxonomy): domain Bacteria; kingdom Bacillati; phylum Bacillota; class Bacilli; order Caryophanales; family Paenibacillaceae; genus Marinicrinis; species Marinicrinis lubricantis. Next base: position 19,522 of record NZ_JBHSQV010000165.1, on the reverse strand, counting down.
ACAGTGGGTCGGCATTCGTAAAAATGACGATCACTATATATTATTAGCCAGAAGATGGACTCGGGGCTTCGTCATTACGGTTGCTGTCGGCGTCGTCACCGGTACAGCGATCGGCCTGCAGCTTTCCCTACTCTGGCCTCATTTTATGGAGCTGGCCGGCAATGTCATTGCCCTCCCGCTGTTTATGGAGACGTTCGCCTTCTTCTTTGAGGCTATTTTTCTTGGGATCTATCTATATACTTGGGATCGATTCGATCATCCGTACAAGCATTTGCTGCTGCTTATTCCTGTTGCCATTGGCGCAGCCTTTTCTGCCGTATTCATTACCATCGTGAATGCATTCATGAACGCCCCCCGCGGGTTTGATTTGGCCGGCGGCAAGCTGGTGAACGTGAATCCCCTTGCTGCCATGTTGAATCCGGCGATGCCGACGAAGGTTTCCCATGTGGTCTCCACCGCTTTTATGACGTCAGCTTTCGTCCTTGCTTCTATTGCAGCCTACCGTATTTTAAGAGGTTCAAAACACATTTACCATAAAAAAGCACTGTTTCTCACGCTCAAGCTTGCCTTGATTTTCTCCGTAGCGGCTGCGATCATCGGAGACTTTTCCGGTAAATATCTTGCCCAGTATCAGCCTGAGAAGCTTGCCGCCTCGGAATGGCATTTCGAAACTGGCAAAGGGGCACCGCTGCTCATGTACGGCATCCTAGAGGACGGCGAAGTGAAATATGCGTTCAAGGTTCCTTATGCGCTCAGCGTACTGGCTCACGGTTATCCGACTGCAGAGGTCATTGGATTGGACCAATTTCCCGAAGACGAAATCCCTCCTCTGTATGTCCATTACTTATTTGATTCCATGGTCACGATTGGTATGGCTTTAATTGTGTTATCCCTGCTCTATTGGGTCGGGACACTGCGGAGATGGTCATGGGTGAGATCAAAAGCGTTCCACTGGCTGCTTGTCTTCGGCGGTCCCCTGTCGATCCTTGCCATTGAAGCCGGCTGGTGGATGACAGAGGTGGGAAGACAGCCGTGGGTGCTGTATCGCATCCTGCGGACTGCTGACGCGGCCACTTCGAATGAGCACGTCGATTTGATGCTCTTTTTATTTTCCGGGCTTTACCTCGTCTTAGGCATCGGAACGGTCGTCGTACTGACCCGAATGTTTAAGAAAAACACAATCGAACAGGAGCTAGCGGACCATGAAGCACAAAAAGCAGGTGAGCTGACATGAGATTAGATTTAGAGATCATCGGGATCATGGTGCTGTGGACGTTTTTGTTCGGCTATATCGTTGTCGCCTCTATCGATTTTGGCGCCGGGTTTTTCAATGCCTACAGCGCATTTGTCGGCAAACAGCATGTATTGACGAAAATCATCCGGCGGTATTTGTCCCCCGTATGGGAGGTAACCAACGTCTTCCTCGTATTTTTCTTCGTAGGAACCGTCGGCTTCTTTCCGAAAACCGCCTATTATTATGGCACAACCCTGCTTGTTCCCGTCAGCATCGCCATCATTTTGCTAGCGGTTCGCGGTTCGTATTACGCCTTCGAAACATATGGATCAAGAGGCCATAAAGGTTACGCCTTTATGTATGGTCTCTCTGGGCTGCTGCTGCCGGCTTCGCTCTCCATCGTCTTGACGATTTCTGAAGGCGGATTTGTATCCTTGGCCACAGGGGAACCGGTTCTTCATTATTGGAAGCTGTTCACCAGCCCGCTTACCTGGAGTATTGTCGTGCTCAGCATTGCCGCTGTGCTGTATATTTCTGCCGTATTTCTTACGTGGTATGCACATCAGGCGAAGGACTCCGCCGCTTCCGATCTCATGCGCAAATACGCCCTAACGTGGGCGATTCCACTCATCGTTACGGCCAGCGGGATTATTTATGAGCTGAGCTCCCATAATGCTGCCCATTATCGACGCATTACGGACCTTTGGTGGATGTTCGGCATCTCTTTTGTCTTATTTTTGGGTACAGTGTATTTTCTCTATGCGCGAAGAAATTACGGGACTGCAGTTTGGCTGTTAATCGGCCAATTTGCCTTCGCCTTTTACGGATACGGCATCTCCCACTATCCGTTCCTGCTGTACCCGCATTTGACGCTGTATTATGGCTTTACGAATGAAGCGATGGCCATCAGTTTAATTGTCGCGTTTATTGCCGGCTTAGGCCTCCTGCTGCCATCCCTTTATTTGCTGCTAAAGCTGTTCTTATTTAATAAAAGATATGTCGAAGGGAAATAGTTTACAGGGGGAGATGACATGGGTTTGAACACATTTTTTATTACGATCGCCCCTGCGGTCGTGCTGATTGCCTCCATAGCGGTTTCATTCTGGGTCGCTCCCAAAGACCGAAAGGTGAAGGAAGAAGAATAAACTGAATTTACCGTGGCATAGCTCGAGAAGATATCAATTTACTAATATACAACGAAAAAAACCCTGCGAAAGCTCCTCGCAGGGTTTACATTCATAATGTTTAATTCGTTTCTACATTTTTACGATTTTTTCTAAAGATTTTAGACAAGACCTCATAGACAATCGGTACGATAAACAGGGTTAGGAGTGTAGAGCTGGCCAGACCGCCGATAACCGTAATGCCGAGTCCTTTCGAGATCAAGCCGCCACCGCCTCCGGTGCCCATCGCCAATGGAATCAGTGCACCGATCGTGGCGATCGCTGTCATCAAAATCGGACGCAGACGAGTCGCACCTGCTTCCAGTACCGCTTCACGCATATTCATGCCATCGCGTTCCATATGAATGATGCGGTCGACGAGAACAATCGCGTTCGTTACGACAATACCGATCAGCATCAACAGACCCATCATCGCATTGACGGAAATCGTCTCATTCGCAATCAGCAGACCTACAAAGGAACCAATAATCGCAAATGGCAGCGAGAATAAGATCGCGAATGGGGCTGCCCCTTCACCGAAAGTAACGACTAGGATGAAGTAGACGATGGCAATCGCCGCAAGCATCGCAATGCCCAGCTGTGTGAAGGTTTCAGCCATATCTGCTGCAACCCCGCCGACACCTGTCGTTACCCCTTTTGGAAGCTCGAGGTCATCGATCGCCGCATCGATTTCTGAGGTGACAGCGGAAATATCGTCTCCTTTAATCGTGCCGGACACCGTCGCATAGTATTCACCTTCGCTACGCGATAACGTATTTAAAGTTGTTCCTTCTTCTACCGTAACCAGCTCGGAAAGCGGCAGCGTCCCTACTGCAGTCTCAATAGGTGTTGCCAACATCTCCTCCACCGACTTCGGCTGAGCCGCCTCTTCCTGCTTCACAACAACATTTAATGCCTCTCCGTCCTTCTCGATCGTCGTAAGCACCTCTTGTGCGGACATCGGATTCAGCATCATGACGATTTGGCCTGTCGTTAATCCATATTGCAGCAGCTCGTCTTGTTCTACTTTAAATACATGTTCTACATAAGCGTCTTCTGCCGAAGAGGACACGTCCTCTAAACCATCATTTTGACTCATGACTTCTTCAACCATACCCACCGCTTCATATAGATCATCTAGATCCTCACCGTACAAGGTGTAGCTGACCTCATTCGAAGCGACACCCATAGAGGCGAAGTTCTGACTCTTCCATTCGCCTGTTTGACCGATGTTGAATACATATTCTTCGATTTCTTCCCGAACTTCAGGGAAATCCTTCATATCCGGATCAAAGATGACGTACATTAATGCACCGCCGCTGCCGCCGCCCATCATGGCAGCCATCGCGTCCCCCGCTTCGGTGACGGATAACTGGATAATATCAATATCATCTCGCTTAAGCAGCTCTTCTTCCACAACGGCTACATTTTGCAGCGTCTCTTCCTTCAGTTCACCCGTCGCAGGGGTATAGGTTAAATACATGACCTTCTCTTCTTCGCTTCCCAAGAAGCTGAAGCCAATCAGAGGAGTAAGCATTAAGCTGCCGACCAGCATCAACACAGCGACGACCGAAGTAATAATCTTATGATTCAACGTCCACTTCAGTGCTCTTTTATAACCACCGGCCAATTTGCCCGTTCCTTTATGTCCGCCTTCGGTTTTCTCGCTGTACAGCTTTTTCTTAAATAAGAAGTGGGAAAGAGCTGGAACAATGGTAATCGCCACAATGAGCGAAGCACCCAGCGCAAAGGTCATCGTTAATGCGAACGGTACGAACAGCTCGCCTACCATGCCTCCAACGAACATCAGCGGTGCGAATACGGCTACCGTAACAAGAGTTGAAGACAAGATCGGCTTGAACATCTCGATTGTCGCTTCGCGAACGAGCGCCCGACCGGTCAGCTTCTCTTCCTTCAAGTGGATCCGTCTGTAAATATTCTCTACAACGACAATCGAGTCATCGATGACACGGCCGATGGCAACGGTAATCGCACCCAGAGTCATGATATTTAATGTAATATCCAACCAATGCAGCAGCAGCAGCGCCATGAAGATAGATACCGGAATCGAGATAATGGAAATAATCGTCGATTTGAAGTCCCTTAAGAAAAGTAAAATGATCAGTACGGCAATCAGACCGCCAAATACCGCTTTTTCCACCATCGTATTAATGGATTGTTCAATCGGCTCACCTTGGTCGAGGGTAATATCTATAACCAAGCCTTCATTATTAGCCTGCTCATCTTCGATGTACTCTTTGACTCTATTTACAACATCAACTGTATTTTCCTGCTGCCCTTTAATGATCTGTATCGAGATTGCATCTTTACCGTTCGTGCGGGATACGGATTGCACGTGTCCTACCGTTTCTACGGTTGCAATATCTCCCAGTGTTACAAAAGGAGAAGGATTGGCTTGTGTAGGGGTAACCGGAATGAGCATCCCTGTCAGCTCATCCACCGTCATGAACTTGCCATCTACCGCGACAGCTTGTTCCCCTTCTTCAAATTCATAGAGACCTAACGAAATAGACATGTCGCTCGCTTGAATCATCTGCTTCACAGTGTCTTCTGTGACGCCGAGCTCCGCCATTTTGGCCTCATTATACGAAACGACCACTTCTTCGATATGCTGCCCTGTAATCGTCGCAGAAGCAACACCCTCAAGCTTTTCCAGCTTTGGAACCAATATATCGTTAACTGTAGAAGTCAGCTCTACGATATCTTCCGATGTGCTGCTGACGCTGAGCGCCACAACCGGCATCATGTTCATGCTGATTGCCGTAATGATTGGCTCCTCCGCGCTCTCCGGCAAAACGACGTTGTCCAGTGCGGATTCGAGCTGACGCTTCTTCTCATCCATATCTACGCCGTAATTGTATTCAATCTGAATGCTCGACATATTCGAGGATGAATTGGAATATACAGCTTTGACGTCGTCCAGACCTTCGACGGCTTTCTCAATCGGCATGGAGACGTCTTCCATGACCTGCTCTGGCGTTGCTCCCGGATATACGTCCATCACCATTAAATATGGAATCGAAATGTCGGGGATCGTTTCCGTTTTCATTTGTGTAGTGGAATAAATGCCTGAAAACGTAATAATAATTGTTAGCAACCAAACGGCTAGCTTATTCTTAAGTACAAAATTGACTAAACCTCTCACCATGACACCTACCCTTATCTTTTATCTTTATTGACTTATATGATTCAATTACTTATGATAATGACTGGTTAGTCATTTGTCAAACGATACAACATAGGAGCGATCCAATAAAATGATTAAAAAACAGTTGATTATGGAGAAAGCGTTGGAGCTCTTTGCAGAGCAAGGTCTTGAGGCTACTTCGGTGCAGCAAATCACGGACCGCTGCGGCATATCCAAAGGGGCCTTCTATTTATCTTTCAAATCCAAAGACGAGCTAATCGTTGCCCTTATCGACCACTTTATGATGCAGATCACTACCCAGATTGACTATACAGTCAGAAACACGAAAAACAGTGATGAGCTTCTATATAAATTTTTCTTTTCCTCCTTTAACTCGTTTAACCAATATTCGGACTTTGCCAAAATCTTTGTTAAAGAACACACCCACTCCTTTAATGAAGACTTAATTGCAAAGATGCGCTATTACGCTCATCTGCAAGATAAGACGATTCTTTCCATGGTGGAGAAAGTGTATGGAGACGCTGTGCAGGACACCAAATACGACCTGGTGTACACCATCAAAGGCTTTATGAAGAACTACACGGAGCTGTTTTTGTTCTACACCCTGCCCATTGACTTAGACGCATTGTCCCGATCTTTGGTGGAAAAAACGAATATTTTAGCGGCTCATATGTCGTCTCCTTTTATAACGAATGAATGGATGAAAATGTTGGACTATCCCATGGATCAAAAAATCACGCCCGAACAAATCATTTCGTTGATCGATGATCATTTGAGCGATCACCAGGTGGAAGGGATCGAGAAGGAATCTCTCATCCTGCTCAAAGAGGAACTCCAAAGGCCATCGCTTAGTCCGGCATTAATCAAGGGACTCATCGAAAACATTCGGAAACACCCAAGGCTCCACTGGACCTCCTATTTGCTGAAACGTTATTACGATTTTTAACTTCGGCCAACTCACACAGGAAGCGGCTGCTCCTTCCGGAGCAGCCGCTTCGTTATTTCACCTGAGCGTATCGAATAATTAACTTATCGCGCTATGAAGATGTGATCTGTCCTCCATTGACATGAATCGTCTGACCAGTGACATAGCGTGAATCATCCGATGCGAGGTATACATATGCAGGCGCAATCTCAAAAGGTTGGCCCTGACGGTCCATTGGGTTGCCTGCGAGTGCCACCTCATCTGCAGAGAAACTGGAAGGAATCAGCGGTGTCCATACCCGCCCCGGTGCTACCGCATTCACCCTGATTCCCTGCTTGACTAAATTGTTGGCCAATGCACGTGTAAATCCGACATTCGCTGCTTTCGTAGCGGTGTAATCGATCAAATCTTCATGTCCGTAGTAGGCGACGACAGAAGCTGTATTGATAATGGAGCTTCCTGCTTGTAAGTATGGAAGTGCCGCTCTCGTTATATAGAAATGAGCGTAAATATTAACTTTAAACGTGTCATCGAACTGCTCGTCAGTAATATCCAGTAAGCTCCGCTGCTGGAACTGAATGCCGACATGGTTGCATAAAATATGCAGCCGGCCGAAGACCCCCATCGTTCTTTCCACAATCGCTTTGCAGTGATTTTTATCTCTCACATCCCCGGGCAGCAGCAAGCAGCGCTGTCCCAGTTCCTCAATTCTCCGCTTCGTACGCTCGGCATCTTCATGCTCATCTAAATAGGATATCGCTACATCTGCGCCTTCCTTAGCGAAGGCGATCGCTACAGCGGCCCCCATTCCGCTGTCCCCGCCTGATATGAAGGCCACTTTGCCATTCAGCTTGCCGCTTCCTTTATATTCAGGATTTTCAATGATCGGTCTTGGGACCATAAGGCGTTCTAATCCAGGCTGACGCATTTGCCGCTGTTCAGGAACGGTGAGCGCCACTTCCTCATAGCGGGTGATTTTCCCATAGTTCGGGACCATCGGATAGGCCGCCTTCCCTTTGTGATGGAACTCTTCTTTAGGCATCTTGCATCCTCCCTGCACGTTCATCTCGAATTAACGTATGTAGGGAAAGCGCCCAGAGTGCATGGCTTCATTATACTTTCAAAGATGTATTGAAATCGTACAGACTCATTTCTATACAGATGGGAATATATTGAAATGTATCCATTGAAGCCGTGAGGAGGACGTTACGATGCCTTTTGGTCCATACCATTCGGGAGTCACACTGCTGCCGCAAGGCCCGTCTCCAGAGAAACAACCGTTATTTTATATCTCCCGTTCACATCCATTGCTCATTCCTAAAATTGGAGCGAGACCCCCATACTACTGCAACCCGAAGTATGCCCCGTACTATCCAATTATCTAGCAGGAGCACTTCGTAGGGCGATAGACAGTTCAGTCTAATACGAAGGCCATGATGGATTTGTCATTGTTAAAATTCCAATCAATTAAGATTTCCTTTACCTTTCGATGAAAAATCTGTTCAAATTCGCCGTGACGATGGAAATACGACTTTTCCAATTCGTCCTTAGTCCGTTTAAGCTCAAAAGAATATCCTTTGGAAATGAGCTCTTTTTCAATCATTATTAATATCCCGCTTCGTTCCACAAGACACATCTGTGAAGATAGGACATAGGTATGTATGTGATCGGGAACTTTCTGTACGATTTGACTTATTCGAGCGATTTCCGCTTCTAAGCGCGGTATCTCCCATTCAAGGACGGAACTTTCTTCGCTCAAAGGCTGATCTAAAACAAACAAAATAAAGCCCGAGTTGTTCGGAAAGTTCCAGTCCTGATAATATTCAATCACTTCGCAGTCGAAGGAAAACTTGATCATGCCCTCGATTTCTTTCACAATATGCTCAATAATCAGCGTTCTTGCTTTTTCGACGTATGGGCTTGATCCTTCCTTCATCAGCACTTCTTCCATTGGAGAAATAAACCCGCGGATATATAAAGTAAGATATTCCCGATTCGTAATGGGTTGACAAGACGTGGGCCCCCTGCCAAAGCTTTTCCTCAACAATTTGCTTGTAAAACTGCTGATGGCGTTTAATTTATCCAGATCCATGTTTCCAGCCTCTTTTTTGAATTCGATTAACATCGTGTACTTTTCCGGCATTGCGGAATACGATTGTCAATGATTATGTTGGCACATGTTTGGATATTTATTCCTAACAGTATGGTGAAACAAGATCGGAGATGATCAGCATATAGGTAATCGAGGTCAGGTAGAGGAGAATCGCGAGGTTTACTCTAGACAGAAGAAAATATAGCTTTGATCCTGATGAATATCCCATGTCATAAATAAACCTTCGATATCTCTTCCAAATATTTTGGCAAAGGCCTTTCTTTCCAGCATGTACTTCTTTTTCATTTCCAAAAACCGATCCTGCAAAATATCCAGGTGGCCTCTTTTGAGCAGTTCTTTTTCAATCTGAAGCAGTATCCCTTCGCAGTTCACAGCATACGTGTTCTGATTTAATTGGATCAGGTCCATCCGGTCCGGAACTTTGTAGCCTTCTGAACTGAGCTGGCGAATCTGCTCAAACAGCGGACCCGTAATGGGGCACCCCCATTCTGCCGCCTCCTCTTTTGCCTGCTTACTCTCCATCAGCAAAATGCCGGAATTCATCACATAGTCCCAGTCGTTATAATACAAATCAAACGAGGTGCCCAGCACACTGCAGGCTTCCTGTGCAAATTCCTTGCATACTTTGTCCATTACGGCAGATCGAAAATGAAGTGCCAAGCTCGTTTGATCATGCTCAATCAACACTTCCTCGGCCGAGGTGACGAAATTGCGAATATTCACCGTGAGCCTGTTTCTATAAAAGGTGACGAAGCATTTCTCTGGGCCTTTTCCAAACCTTTGCTTCAGCAGCTTGCTTAGCGAGCTTGTGAGTCGAATAAGGTCTTCTTGATACATACTCGATCTAAACATTGACATTCCCCTTCTATCTTAGTTGTTCTATCAAGGAACGATCTCCCTAATCGGTAGGTTCTGTGCTCTAGTAAAGCGAAACATCCCTAAACATTAAAAAAGGCCTAACTCCTCTTAAAGGAAGTTAGGCCATGGAAAGACGAGCTATCAAAAATCAATAGTTTCTCCCATTTACCAATCTATGTATCGAGATTTGCTATTTACCGTATATTCTGTGATCTTGTAAGGTCTGATTAAAACATAACTAATGACAGCAAGACATTAGCCAAATTTAAGTTTATCATCTTTCCTAACTTCACTCAATATTTTTTTGTAAAATCAGTGGGTAGATGGATATCAATACAGGTTCCCTTGGAATCGGTATGTATGTAGAAGGTACCCTTGTGCTTCTCGATGATCTGCTTGCTGACAAGCACACCAAGTCCTGTGCCGTTCTCCTTCGTTGTAAAAAACGGATCCCCGACCTTTTCCAAGATATCTCTTGGAATGCCGTGGCCTTCATCCTTTACCTTCACCTGAATCGTACCGGCATCGATGTTCCTTCCCTCGATACAAAGACGGCCGCCTTCCGGCATCGCCTCAATGGCATTCTTCATTAAATTAACGATGACCTGCTTAATCTGGTTTCCATCACAAAATAACTTAGGATACTTAAAGTCGAAATGCTGCTGTATTTCAATCGTATTCAATAACGCATGCGGCTCCATCAGCTTTACGACTTGTTCCAATAGTTCCGTTATATCGAGATACTCCTTTCTTAACGTATTCGGCTTCGCCAGCATGAGAAGCTCATTGATAATCATCTCAATTCGGTTCATCTCACCGATAATAATTTGATAATACCTGTCACTATGGATATTTTCATTATGGATCAGCTTTAAAAAGCCTTTGATCGCCGTAAGGGGGTTGCGAATTTCATGAGCTATGCCGGCAGCCAATTGACCTGCAGCGGACAGCTTCTCCGATAAAATTGACAGCTCCAAATTCCGCTGCTTTTCGATACTGGCGACCGTCGTTCGATCCACCAATAAGATATAATATCCGATCTGCTCTCTTCGGCAATAAATCGGCATAATTGTAACGCTTACATCGATACATTGATGATGTTGCACAGCCAACCGCGATTTAAAATCATATACTTTTTCACGAATCAAACGAGTCTCTGCAGCTTCATCCTGCAGGAACAACTCCGAATAATTCATTCGGGTCAGCTCCGCGGATGAGCAGCCTAGAAGTCTTTCGCAGCTGCGGCTTGCATACATCAGTTTCCCTTCCAAATCCGAAATCATAAAAGCATCGGTATCTATGGACAATATGGAAAAGACACTCGCAACCATCGAATCCACATATTCTTGAAGTAGCCCGGTTCTAATATTCTGCATGATATTGATGTCTGTCATCTCAAACTCCCTTCAGTCGAATACGTCGTTATACAGCGCTGGTGCTCACAATTCAGCACCTGCGATCAGCGCGGCCCAATTCATGTCGCTCATTGGGAAGCACAAGCCTTCCTCCCTCATTTGCGGCCGCTATCATCCTTGGACTGGGAGAGACGATTCTCTCCTTATTGATCCCGCTCCTGACGATGGATATGGTAGAGCAAATAGCCGTCTCCGATCTTAAAGCGGCAACGATCGGTTTGCTCGCCTCCGTGTTTGCCCTGCAGACAGCTTTCTCGGGATTTTCCGTCTATACGATGTCCTACGTCGGTCAGTATGTCATCCAAGGGCTGCGCGATGATATATGGCGGCAGGTACTGAAGCTGCCGATTCCTTTCTTTGATCGAAATCATTCCGGGGAAACGATGAGCCGGGTCACGAATGATACGAATGTGATCAAGGATTTTATTATCGGTCATGTCATCTCCTTCCTCGGAGGAATCGTGTCCATCATTGGCGGCGTATCCATATTGATCTGGATCGATTGGCGGATGACTTTGCTGATGCTTTTGGCCGTTCCCGCCGCTCTGCTTGTACTCTGGCCTCTTGGGTCTCGCATGTTTCGTGTCTCCAAATCGGTACAGGACGAAACGGCTGCGTTCCAAGGGGATCTTGGCAGAGTGCTGACCGAAATTCGCCTAGTGAAGTCTTCACTTGCAGAACCCACCGAGGAGGAGCAGGGCTTGAGGCGTATCCGCAGCCTATTTCGTTTCGGCTTGCAGGAAGCCCGCATCATGTCCATCGTAACCCCATTCATGATGACCATCATGCTGCTCCTTCTCGTCGTTCTCATGGGATACGGGGGCGTCAGGGTCGCACAAGGTTCGCTCGCTACGGGGGAATTGGTGGCCATTTTGCTGTACATGTTTCAAATCATCATGCCTTTTACGCAGATGGCTTCGTTCTTTACCCAGTTCCAAAAAGCTCTCGGCGCATCTCAGCGCATTATCGAGCTGTTAGAAGAACGAACTGAGGAAGAAGTGCTGCAGGCGAATCGTTCAACGAATCATAGCGGTACGGACAGAGGTCTTTCCACTGCTGCCACAAACTTCAGCTGCTCCTCCGATAAACAGCCGATCGTTTTCGAGCAGCTGAGCTTCGGCTACGTTCCCGATCGACCTGTACTGCATGCTCTGTCATTTGCCGCAGAACCAGACCAAATGACCGCCTTCGTCGGACCAAGCGGGACGGGGAAAACGACTTTATTTTCCTTGATTGAGCGATTCTATCTGCCGACAGCAGGGTATATTTCATACGGCACACAACCGATCCACACCATCCCGCTTTCAGAATGGCGAAGCAAGATTGCCTATGTCTCTCAAGACAGTCCGATGATGGCGGGGACGATCCGGCACAATTTAACATATGGTTTGGGACAAGTCGAAGAAAGCAAGCTGCTCCTGGCAGTGAAACAGGCCAACTTGTCCCACTTCATCGACTCTCTGCCAGAAGGGCTAGAAACCGATGTAGGCGAGAGAGGAATCAAGCTTTCCGGCGGCCAGCGTCAGCGGCTTGCCATTGCACGCGCCATCGTCCGGGACCCGGATATCTTGCTGCTGGATGAGGCGACCGCTCATTTGGACAGCGAATCCGAGAAGCTGGTACAGGAAGCGCTGCAGCAGCTCATGCAGGGAAGAACGACGCTCGTCATCGCCCACAGGCTCTCCACCATCCGTACGGCGGACAAAATCATCATTTTGGAGGAAGGGACGATCACCGGAGAAGGAACCCATTCGGAGTTAATGCAGTCGCATGAGCTGTACAGCACATTAGTTCAACAGCAATTCCTCGGGATAAGTGAGTCGTGACCTCCCGAAAAACACTTAAAAGAGCTGATCCCTCATTTAGCAGGAATCAGCTCTTTCACATTACACCTGAAACGAGCTTTTCAGCGATACGATTCGGTTGAACACAAGCCGCTCTTCGCTCGTATGCTTCGGGTCCACGTTGAAGTAGCCGTGCCGGAAAAACTGAAACTTATCATGCGCCTTCACCCCGCTCATCTCCGGCTCTACAAATCCTTGAAGGATTTCAAGAGAATCGGGATTGATTCGGCGGCCTCCGGTCGTTTCGGCGTTCTCAGCCTCCTCGTCCGATTGATCGTCAAGCACCAGCGGCTCATAAAGCCGGAATTCCGCGGGGACCGCTCTAGTCGCCTCAACCCAATGAATCGTCCCTTTCACCTTACGTCCCGTAAATCCGGAACCGCTCTTCGTCTCAGGATCGTACGTACAGTGAAGTTCCATGACGCAGCCGTCCGCATCCTTTACCACGTTCTCGCACTTGATGAAATAAGCGTTCTTCAGTCGTACCTCATTGCCCGGATAGAGCCGGTGATACTTGGCCGGCGGATCCTCCATGAAGTCGGACTGCTCAATATAAATTTCCCGTGAGAACGGTATTTGCCTGACGCCCATATCCGGGTTCTCCGGATTAATTTCCGCGTCCAGCATTTCAACCTGTCCTTCAGGGTAATTCGTGATCACGACCTTAAGCGGCTGCAGCACGCCCATCGTCCGGGGAGCCTTCAGCTTCAGATCCTCGCGGATAAAATGATCGAGCATCCGAGAGTCCACCACACCATTGCTCTTCGAAACACCCGTCTCCCGAATGAACGCGCGAATCGCCTCCGGCGTAAAACCGCGGCGCCGCATACCGCTGATCGTCATCACACGCGGGTCATCCCAACCATCCACCACTCCATCCTCGATCAGCTTACGGATGTGGCGCTTGCCGCTGACCGAATTCGTAATATACAGCTTGCCAAACTCGTATTGATGCGGGACTTCGGGCGTCGCGCATTCGCGAATGACCCAATCGTAGAATGGCCGCTGATCCTCAAATTCGAGCGAGCACAACGAATGAGTGACGCCTTCGATGGCGTCCTCCAACGGATGAGCGAATGCATACATCGGGTAAATGCACCACTTGTCTCCGGTTTGATGATGCGCAGCATGTAAAATCCGATAAATGACCGGATCCCGCAGATTCATGTTCGGCGAAGCCATGTCGATTTTGGCGCGAAGCACCATCTCGCCTTCCTTGAATTCGCCCTTGCGCATTTTCTCGAATAGATCCAGACTTTCCTCCGCCGGCCGATCCCGATACGGGCTTTCCTTGCCTGGCTCCGTCAATGTACCGCGGGCTTCCCGAATTTGCTCCGGCGTCTGCTCGTCTACATAAGCTTTTCCCTTTCGAATCAGGGCGCACGCATAGTCATAAATCTTCTCGAAATAATCCGATGCGAAATAGATTCCGTCCCACCGAAATCCAAGCCATTCGATATCCTGCTTGATCGCCTCTACGAATTGAACGTCTTCCTTCATCGGGTTCGTATCATCGAACCGCAGATGGGTCCTGCCGCCGAATTCATCCGCAAGCTCAAAATTTATCGTGATCGCTCTCGCATGTCCGATGTGCAGGTAGCCGTTCGGCTCCGGCGGAAAGCGGGTGACAATCGTTTTTACCCGACCTTCCCGCAAATCCTCGGCCATGATCGATTTAATAAAGTTCGATGATGCCGGCTTGGTATCTGTGTGTTTATCCATCATCCCCATCCTTTCCTGATATTAGGATATACCATGACAGATTTATCTATAATTTGTCAATTGATTTTTACCAGAAATGCCATGTTTACTTTAATTGAGGGAAGGGATTCTTTCAGATGCGATGGTTATGTATATCTATGCAGGCTTACTGCTTCGGCCAAGGGGAAAGCATTGTGCTTCTGCTCGCGATGTTCTTCAAACTTCAAGGCGATAGTTGGATACTTCCAGCAAATTTAAATCGGGATCGCGAAAATAAACCGATTCGATCGGACCTGCTGCCCCCGTTCGGGTCACAGGGCCCTCCTCAATGGGCACCGCGTGCTTCTGAAGATGATCGATCACAGTGGAGAGCGGAGTCTTCGTGATAAAGCATAAGTCAGCGGAACCGGGCTGCGGAACAGCTGCTTTCGGCTCGAACTCATGACCGTATTCATGCAGATTAATCTTCTGATTGCCAAAATGCAGAGCATATCTATCTTTAAACTGGACCACCTGCATCCCAAGCACCATTTCATAGAATTGGAGTGTCCTCTGTATGTCCCGAACCGTCAACACCAAGTGGTCTAATCGTTCAATATTCAACTTTGCTCTCCTCCTTTTAGGTTGGAAAATCCAAACCTCCTGCACCTCAAGCAAGTTCGCATCACGAATTTCTACCGTGCCGAAGCCTCCTGCCCATTGGCGCTCCTCCTTCGTCTGCAGCACTTTCCCGATAAATACGGCGTCCGCCTTTTGTAATGCCTCTTCCGGTTCCACCCTGACACAGCTGCAGGCATACGTCGGGATAGGAGACGCCAAGACCAGCCAACTTACGGTCAGCACGAACGACAATACCCCTATTCGAAATTGATTCATACATCACCTTCAAGCTTCTTGTTTTATTGAATAGACGGTTTCTTCAACCGCATAGTTGCACAATAATTAATCCGATCGGAAGGATGTAAACGATATGTTTTTGGGTCACACCCTGCAAAAAAGACCGCGAAGAGCGATCAGCAGGTGAACAAATAAAACCGACCGGCAACATGTGGATCGGTTGCTTTCTCCTTCTGAGCCGCCGCTTGTTCTTCGGTCAGCGTACCGGCAGCTAATGCCTCATCGATTTGTGCCGTGATGGCTTCCTCGACCACACTGGTCACCGCTGAAACATCGATTCCCTTCTCCTCAGCAATCGATGCGATCGCAGCACCCTCTTCTGTCAGCTCCGCTTTCAGTTCCTGTAGTGGATCCCACATTGTATGCTTTCATATCTACAAAAAAAAGACTGAACCCGAAGGATCAGTCGTTAGGTTACTTTAAGGTTCTAAGATGATGTTCTAATATCGTATAATAACAGCTGAAAAATAATAAATCCTATGACCGTGAAGCCTACCATTGTCCAAGTAAATAAAGCGCCTTGGAGAATGCCTTCGGATATAAAATAATGCATAGATGATGTCAAGACCAACGGAATGAATACGGATAGAACTAAACTTAGAATAAGCTTCATCCATTTCCTATCATCCTTGCCTCTGCATTTAAAACAAACAACACTAATGATAAGTAACATCACAACCGTTAAAACAAACATGGTTTCCATGACCTAACTCCTTCATTAAGGAAAAGTCCATCTACAGCTGTAATGCGTGCAGCTTCGCGAACATGCCATCTTCTTTCTCAAGAAGCTCCTGATGACTCCCATCCTCGAATCAGGGAAAAAGCTTTCCACTCTGATTCAGTGTCAATTACAGCAATGGATCTCTGCTTTACCCAATTACATCAAGGCTTATCTGCCTATTCCAAGCTGCGAAAGTTGAGATATTTACTTCTATGCTAAAGACGGCATCAAGATGATGATTAAGCATGGCTGGATGGAAGAGCCGCCGCAAATGGAAAATCGCCAAGAATTAATTAAACATTAGCCGTCACATCTGCATCACATAAATTCCGCATACAGTGGCTAATCTATACTTAGTATTGTGTTCACAATACGACTTCAATGTGGAGGGATGAATTTGGATACTCTAACCAGCTTATTGTCTGCTATTATGGAGATGGCTATTAAAGCGTTATTCTTGCTCGACAAAACCACAGCTGCACTCCATAGGTTGCTTGCAATACCATCTATCGCTGTTCGCATGATGTAGAGTATTCAATAAGTGAATTTCATTCGCATTGATTTAGTAAAGGCAGGCGGCAATCGCAGATGCCTGACAGAAATGGCCGGGACAGTGATCCCGGCTATTTCACTTCCTTCTATCGTTACAATGCCTCTCTAATATATCTTTCACCTTCTTCAAATCCTTCACGTTCGCACGCCGCATCGCCACCTTCATGAAAGGTGTCAAAAACTTGGAAAACCCGCTAGGTTCCCCTCTGTTGCGGAGTTTCATCAATGTGGAATCCGGACTGATGCTGACCCACTCGTAAGTTGTTTCCATCGGAAAAGGTCCGTTAGAAGTTCGCATCACCAGCTTCTCCAAGGGCTGATACTCCATAATCTCGTAGACATATTCCAGCGTGCGTCCTATGAAATTCGCTTTAAATGCGATTTTCGAACCGATCCCGAGCGGCTTAGGGGTTTCCCACTGTACACTTTTAATATTGACGTACCATTCCGGTGCATGGTCAGGATTCGCTGTATATTCAGCTACTTTTTCTCTAGAGCACCCAATGATCATTTCCGTTTGAACATCAACCATATGCAAGCACCTCATGATCGGTTTCATTCCTGTTTCTTAGGATACGGATCCCTGTTCGAATCTAAACATCCTTTTCATTTGAAGAGAAAACCACTCCATTTGCTTGATGTTGCGCCAAGGGTTAGACACCATAACCGTTCGCAGTGCGGTTCAACTTTGGAGTGGATTCCTCGTGCCTTTTTGGACTTTTTGTTTTATACGAACACATTTGTTCAGATGCAGGAAGTTATGTCTCGTGGCAGGCATTAGCACAAGTCCCGCTACGGTTTTCTTGCTCCAATAATCGGCGATCCCCCTCGCCTCGGGAAGAAGGGCATGTTCAACAAACAGCCTTTGAATGCGGCTGGCTTGTACCTTTTCTTTGAACTCACCGGATTGCAGAGAGGACACCACCTTCCTCGTTTGCTTTCCCACCGCGATTCGATACGCGAATAAAGCATTCATATCGATCCTAGCGCTCAGCTCGGAGATATGCTCATCATTCATACTATTACCGCTATGGGGGAAACGGATGTTCAATCGTTCAAGCCAGTTCCCTGTATACAGCACCTGCTGGTCGTCTGCAATCAGAACATTCATTGTCATATCTTCAATTCTTGCGATGTGCCAAAGATGCCAAGCGATTGAATTTTTCGTGTCTGGCGCGTTCACAGGATATTCGCGAAATACCATTTCATCTAGATTTTCCAATACCGCGTCCTCAAGCGTAGGAATGCCGCCTTGAATCATTTTCGAGGAGTGCAGCATCGCATGATGAGTAAGAAAAAGGTCCACCGTTAAATCGTGCTCATTTGGTTTTGTTATGATTTCAGTTAACCGCTTATGGTTATCGTTCCAAGCTCTCCGCTCAGCTAAATCCATCCCCATCAACTCGCTTTTTGATTCGATACGTATTTCTTTTTCTTGTTCGTTATCCAAATCCCTGCATTTTTTTGTAAAATAGTCATTTCGTCCAGATGGATGAATGATAAAACGTTCCGGGCTGCCTATGATTGCGATGGCCTCGATATCCTTTTGATCAAACTACATGTTCATCCTAAACAAAGGTTCTAACCAACCGATTATCAAACGATTAAATATTTCTTAACAGCTTTTGACGATACCAAAAAGGAGAATGTTCATAGCGAACATTCTCCTTTAGATATGCTGATATTTTAGCCGTTTTCTTTCTCCGCCTGTTTCTCCGCTGATTTATTGCTTGGAGCGAACCAACCGATAACGGCAATCGCGACGAGGACTCCGTAGAAGGTTATTGTCCACCCTGTACTGTGAGGGAAATGGTGTTCGAGCACCCCGATATCCTCATGCGCCAGCGTAATGACAGCGAGCTTGACGCCAACCCATGCGACAATTGCATATGCCGTTGTTTCGAGTGCCGGGCGCTCATCGAGCAGCTTCAAGAACCAAGTTGCCGCGAATTTGATTAAGATTAAACCGGCAATGCCGCCCAGTAATACCACGATGAACTTTCCGCCATCCATACCTCCAAAATTGCCCAGCGGCGAATCCGGAAGACCTAGAGCAAGCGCAACCGCGGCGAGAATCGAGTCAATTGCGAATGCAAGGTCGGCTAATGCAATCTTGCCTACCGTCGGCCAAAAACCACTGCCGGCCGCCTTTTCTTCCGTCTCTTCTTGAGGCTTGTCATGCTTTTTACCAAAGCGAGCCTGAATGATATGCTTTAATCCCAAGTACAAGAGATAAGCGGCCCCGACCGCCTGCACCTGCCAAACGTTTGCGATAAAAGAAATCGCGAATAATGCACCAAATCGAAACACAAAAGCCATAATAATTCCATAGTTAATGGCCTTTTTCTTTTGATCTTCAGGCAAATGTTTCGCAATGATTGCCAAGACGAGCGCATTGTCAGCGGACAACAAACCCTCCAGACCAATCAAAATCAACAACGCCCAAGCATATTCAAACCAAATTGAATCCAAGAAGACCTCTCCTTCCAACTGTATAAGGGCAATATTTATCAAGCGTCCACAGTAATCTGTGGGCGCAACAGACTCAAATGTGTACTATCAACTGCAGCATTGTGAATCTTCTTCATCCAGCGTGTGTCGGTCCTTCCCTCTTCTGTTATTTCCACCGGCAAGCAGGTTTATGTAAAAAAACGCAGGTAAGAAATAGCTTACCTCTTCCAAATAAAGGGACGCCAATATTTCTATTATCTCTTATTCTTCATCTCTGGTAAATATATTCGAAGTAATTTTCTATGAATACTCCGTCGATTCTCGCATGAATGCCAACTTCGTATACGAACCTTCCTACTAAAAAGTATTTTTTTCTCCTGTTTCCGCACTCATTCTCATTATTTCAACTTTGACAGCTTAAGAGATAGTAGTGGAGAATGTTCTCTGAACCTCGATTTTCTGTAAGAGCGTAGGCGGGA
>NZ_JBHSQV010000164.1:0-40024 GCF_042658665.1 Marinicrinis lubricantis | reverse complement strand
GGCACTGAAAAAGATAGGCAATCGTTCCTTGGATTCAAGTTTTTGAAGCTCATCAAAGGAAAATAGACTTTCTTGGAGAATATACAAGTGACTTCACTTCCTCTCGGAGTTTTTGGGTTTGGTCACTCGAAAACTTCTCCAAATTGGGGTGAAGTCCCTTTTTTATCTCTGAAAATCCTTCTGTAACAAGGGCTCAGGTTTCTGCAAAATGCTCAATTAAAAAAACTACAAAAACTTAAAAATTGTAGTTTATAAGGAAGGGAAATCATAGCGATGGAAAAATCAAAACGGTTAGATCCCCGTGTACTCCGTACGCGCCGGCTTCTGCGAGATGCTTTTGTTGAATGCTTGGAGGAAATGGATTTGGAGAAAATCACCGTAAACCGTATAGCCGAGCGCGCCACCATTAACCGAGTTACATTTTATCTGCATTATCGGGATATTCCGGATATGCTGGAAAAGATGGCTGACGAGATGATGGCAGAGATGAAACAAATTTTGAAGTCCTCTCCGAAAAGGGAATCTCATACGGAAGACGGAACGCCTGTGATGATTGATTTGCTTGAGCATATGGCTGAACATGCAAAATTTTATAAATTGATCCTCGGGACGAAGCGAATTCCCATCTTTGCGGAACGTTTAATGATGCTGCTGGCGGAGCTCATGAATGAAAAACTGGAGAGAGAGGGGAGCGATTCTTTCATTGTCAAAGCAGGGATTCAAAAAGATATTGCGCTATGGTATGGTGCGTCGGCTATCATTGGCACAATTGTGTCCTGGCTCCGGAACGACATGCCGTATACGCCGCTCTTTCTATCTAAACAATTATCCTTGCTGATTCCGTTTCGATAACATACCTCGAAGCGATGATTTGCTCATGCGTTTATCCGGTGGAGTTCTTCTGAACGGCAAACGAGGCTGTCTAACACATTAGAAGTGTTGGAGGGCAGCCTCGTATTTTTATTCCACTAACAATGAATACTCAATAGTAGTATTTGTTCCTTCCAATGATATAAACAACTCTCGGAGTGATAAATAACGCACCAAATCCGGTGACTAGAATGAGAGGTACTCCGGCGGCGGCATTAAAATCAAAAACAGAAATAAGGATAACATCTACAATTACCAAGAAGAATGCCAGGGCGATGCCTAGTAAAATGCCTCCAACCAAATATTTGATTTTCTTGATAGATTTTAATTTTTGTATCATGTTGAAGTTTTCTTCTAAAGCATCACGTCGCTGGTTGGAATGATCTGTACTTAATGATTTAAGGTGTTTTCCTTTTTCAAGATAAGCCGGTGCACGCTTTACAGACTCTTCCTTTGATTTAGGAGCGTTTGCCCCCATTGTAACCGGCTTTTTCTCATCTTCTTCCTTCATTACGACTCTTGTTCCGCAATAACCGCAGAGCGCTAGTTCCGATGTCTTATCCAATTCGATATTCGCACCGCAGTTCGGACAATTGGTTGACAATACTTTCATCAAATTTCACCTGTGCTTTATGTTTGCTTAATAGTCATATTTATTTTTACCTCGGGTATAGACAACTTTGGGCGTGATGAGCAGAGGTCCAAACATGGCGATTAGGACAAGAAATACTGCGAGTCCGTCAGCGAGATTAAATCCATTAATGATTAATATGGCGATGACCATACATAGCCATGCGAAGAGGATTCCTAATAAAATGCCTCCAACGATATACTTGATTTTTTTTCCTCTTTTTAATTTGTTCGAAGCGGCCAGGTTTTCATCATATTCTTTGATTTGCCGCTCGTAGGCACTCATATAGTCTTGAAAACGCTGAATAAATGCTGCATGTGTACGATCCTCGCCCAGCTATTTGAATGTCTCGAATTCTTCATACGGAAAAATCGCTCGTTCTGTTGGTGATAAATTCATATTTTTAGTTTTAGCGATCAAATAACCTTTATAAGCTTCTAAGTCATCTGGAGCATCTAATAAAATTTCATTATATATGTTGGTAGCTGCAAAATAATCCTCTAGTGCTAGAAAAGACTCTGCTGTTTTGAATAATTCGGGAATGAAGTCAATTTCGAATTCCTCTATTGCTGCTGCGGTCTTTTTCTTGGCCTGTTCTTTGTCATCCTTGGATATGATTTTCGTACTGCAATAATCGCATACTGCTTTTTCTGTTTTTTCATTTAATTCCATCGTTGCCCCGCAATTCGGACAAGTGGTTGTTAGTACTTTCATCACGACTCACCTATTAAAATATGATTTAGTTTTGACAACAAAAAAATGAGTACATCCAAATTACTTCTTTTTTCCCAATCCTAGCATATTCCACCAAGGAAGAAAATGACTAAAATTTATCATCTATTTATATGATTGAAAGCGGTCAGCTTATTCTAAGATAGAGTTACAAACGACATAATCCCGACGAATCCTGGAGAAAATTCACGATGATTTTATGTCCGAGAACATTTGCAAGATACATGTTATGTATGCGCTTGCATTGGATGTTAAAGGGATGAGATGCGTATAAAGTCGACAGGATGACAGAATAAAGTCGACATGCTGCTAGACGAGTGAGGGGAAGAGCCATATGATTAGAGTGCTTTTTGGAGGATGCGGATAATTATCTTACCAATCTGATTGTGAATGATAAGGATTTGTCGGATATGGAATATATGGTTTCGGAACAAGAACGCACGCTGGCAAAAGTGAGGTTAGACAATAAGTTGGAAAGTGAAATGACGACCTTTAAATCCATCGATGCTGTGTTTGTTTATACGATCCGCTCAATATCGATGAAATGCAGCTTTGTTATGTGAACGAAATCGACCCAAGTTATATCTGCAAAAAAGAGGAAGCCGCCCAGCCTGTCGTCAATTGGTTTGAAAAATTCGATCTCTCTCAAGTGCAAAGCATCGAGCTCAAAGAAGGTTACTACTCAACGTTTGATACGATAGAAGATTTGTACAGCAATGAATCGGCCAAAGCCGTCTTTCACAAATATTTCGGGAATATGGCGGAAACCCCTCGCTTTGAGGTGTTAAGAGGGGTGATGTCGATTGAGAAAATGGCTCAGATTGTACAGTTTAACATCCCCCCCGAATTATTGCCCGTCATTAACAGAGAACTGAACGTGATCAAGAAATAAGCGAGATGCATCGACAGAACATGAGCTGCCTTTCCTATGAGGAGAGGCGGCTTTTTGGTTTATCTTCAATCCAAATTCAGTGGAATCCGATAATAGGCTTTTCTATATTCGGTAGGTGTCATCTTCTCGTATTTTTTGAAAAGCCGCATGAAGTATTTTTCATCATCGATTCCGACCGAAAGGGCAATTCCTTTAATTCCGCTGTTGGAACGGATCAGCAGATCCTTGGCTTTGGAGATTTTCAGCATGTGGATATAGTCTTTGATGTTCATTCCGGTATGGCTTTTGAAAATGCGCGATAAATAATTACGGCTGTAGTTGAAATTTTCGGCTATCGACTGGACGGAAATATCACTCATCGCATTGACGCGAATCCATTCCATAATTTTCGTTATCGTCTTGTCGATATTTCCGGTTTCTGAAGGCGAATGAAAGTGGGTCAATGTCTGCTCCGACAGCTCGATGAGTAAAACGGTGGCCAAGTAGTCCACCGCGAGCGGGTTGTAATAATTAGAGTTCGCCACGTCCAATAGCTGATGGCACAAAATATTGATTCGATTAATATCTCTCGGGGTTGAGAAAATCGGCAGGAATATGGAAGTGTTTGAATGTTTGGCGTAAGGATTGGCCCGCAGCAGCTTGACTTCATGGTCCATCGTTTTTTCATCGATCAAGGCGATATCTTGGGAGCAATAAAAATGAAACCAGTAAAACGATACCCCAGGCTTGCACTGAGAGTAACCGCCATGAAACTGATGCGGAGGAATAATAAGCACATCTCCCGGTTGAACTTCGTATTTTGTTCCTTCAACTTCAAGGTATAGTGTGTTCTTGACTCCGATGATCACCTCGTAGTTGTCTATTGTGCGTTTCATATGAGCCCATGGCTCGTTCGAAATCAGTTGACCGCCCAGCGCAAATTCAACCTTCGATGCAGCATTCATTTTTAAAAACTTTTTCATCTCAGGACCCTCCTTTGCGTGTTTCGCATATCGAAACGAAAGTGGAATACAAGTGTATTTCGTCCACCTTTTATTCTATTTGAGATACCGACAAAAGTAGTGCTGGATGATAATCTGTAAATAAAGTTTGTAAACCCTTACATACAAAGGGTCTGCAATGGCCATTGCAGCAGGAGGACAAAAGCTAAGAGGGAGTGATCACGATTAACCATGAATATAACAGAGTTCGCTGATTTGAAAAAACTGAATATTCCGAAAAAATGATTTCAATTGAAAGTCCATTTCGAAGTATAACCGATAGGGGGAAGCAAGATGAATAGAAGATTCACTAGGTTTCTCGTATTCAGTTTGTGTATCGTTATGTTCGCAGGATGCAGCAATAACAATACATCTTCCGAGGGAACGACAAAGGACGGCAAAGTGAAATTAACGGCTCTCATTACAAAACACCCGCTGACAAAGGAGCTTTCAAAAATGGAATGGCTGCAGGCGGCAGAAGAACGGGCAGGGGTGGAGATTGAATGGGAAGAGGTCACTGCGGACTGGGATCAGAAGAAGGGAGCGATGCTGGCCAGCGGCGATATTCCCGATCTGATTGTCGGGCCCAATAGCATTACTGATGCGGACTTTGTAAAGTTCAAAGGGTTATTTCAAGATTTAACCGAATTAATCGAGCAGCATGCGCCGAATGTGCAGAAGATGTTCGAGGAAAAGCCGGAAACGAAAGTCATTGCTACCCAGCTGGACGGCAAAATTTACGGATTGCCCAAGTATCAGAGATATTGGCCCGAAACGGCGACAAGGCAATTCATTAATCAGCAATGGCTGGATCATTTGGGCTTGGAACAGCCTGCGAACTGGGATGAGTTGTTTGAAGTATTAGTGGCGTTTAAAGAAGAGGATGCGAACGGCAATGGCGATCCGAATGACGAAATTCCAATGGACTTTTCGCCTGTCGGGACAACGGGATTCGGCTTCTTCCAGCCGACGGTGCTGCTCGGCAGCACGGGCATGACGATCTCCGGTGGAGGCGGTCAAGGGTATTTTGTGGAAGATGGCGTCGTGAAAAATTTCTTTGCTGACGAACGCTACAAGCAAGTCGTGCAATTCCTGAACAAATGCTGGGAAGCGGGATTGATTAACTCCGAAGCCTTTACTCAGGACTATACCAAATACCAGTCGGTTGCACGGGGTGAAGGGGAAACCGCGAAGATCGGCTATACGTACGGTTGGGAATTGACGGACCGATTTGGCGTCACAGTGGCACCGCAGTATGTTTCATTGGCACCGCTGAAGGCCTCGGAGAGCTCTACCGTGGAGGTATCTTGGAGCTATGATTATGACGCTTTAAATTATGGGGTGAACATGATTCAGATGTCATCACAAACGAAGAACAAGGAAGCGGCCATAAAGTTTATTAATGAACTGTACGATCCAACTGTCAGTATGCAGATCCTGTTTGGTTCAATAGGGCCGAACATTCAAGATAACGGTGACGGTACTTACACGGTTCTCCCTCCACAGGACGAATCGATGGATCCAGGAACTTGGAAGTGGACGTCCACTTGGGCCGATAACGGACCTATGTATATTGCGGATTCATTAAATTTAACGCTCGGTACGGATATGCAATCCGTCGGCGAACAAACCGAGCCGTATGAGAGCGTTTTTGCTTCAATCGACAAACAAAAGGATGTATATCCAGGCACATTCATTAAGTATACCGAGGAAGACAACAACACCATGAGCTTGATCAATACGGATCTGATGAATTTGGCGATGTCGAATTTCTCTAGATGGGTGACCGAGGGCGGTATCGATTCGCAGTGGGATGCTTATGTGTCAGAATTAGATCGCATCGGTTTGCAGAAGAACCTGGAAATCATGCAGAAATACTACGATGACTACATGAGCAAAATGCAGTAGTCATCACTCCCCTAGGCTGAAAGAGGCTGTACCGCTCGCGGTGGTATAGCTTCTTTCATAAATAAAGGAGGCATGTCCCTGTGAAGCTGCAAAGAAAAGCAGACCAATCAGTGCAGCCGCATGTGGCTAGGAAGCCGAACGTGCCGAACACGTTTAGACGCGACCATCAGCTGTGGCTCATGATCTTTCCTGCGGTAGCCTGTGTGATTCTGTTCAATTACATTCCGATGTATGGCATTCAGCTGGCTTTTCGAGAGTTCGATTTTACGAAGGGGCTGACCGGAGGCGAATGGGCCGGATTTAAATATTTTCAGCAGTTTATAGACAGCTATATGTTTACGGATTTATTGCGAAATACATTGACGATCAGTCTGACGACGCTTATTGTCGGATTTCCGGCGCCGATTATTCTTGCTCTGCTCATCAATCAAATTAGATGGAAGCGGGCTAAAAGGACGCTTCAGACGATCGTATATTTGCCACACTTTATCTCCATCGTTGTGTTGGTCGGATTGCTCAATGTGCTGCTGTCGCCGAATACAGGCATCGTCGGACACTTCATGGATGTCTTAGGGTTCGGGGATGTCAATTTGCTTGCTTCGACGAAAACCTTTGTCCCCGTCTATGTGCTTTCCGATGTTTGGCAGCACTGCGGCTGGAACAGCATTATTTATTTGGCGGCGCTCTCTACCGTGGATCCACAGCTGTATGATGCGGCGAAGATGGACGGAGCCAGCAGGTGGCAGATCATTCGCAGCGTCGAAATACCGGCGATTATTCCTACAATGATCATTCTGCTCATTCTCAATATGGGATCGGTCATCAGCACTGGCTTTGAAAAAATCTTCTTGATGCAAAATTCGTTGAATTTGCCGGTCTCCGAAGTGATCGAAACGTATGTGTACAAGATTGGGATCATCTCTAACCAATTCAGCTATGCGGCAGCGATCGGCTTGTTCAATACGATGATCAATTTTACGCTGTTAGTGTGCATGAATTATATTGCCAAAAAAACATCCCAAATCAGCCTGTGGTAAGGAGGGAAGTAAAGTGCGCTTGTTTCCTAAGCAGCAAAAGCTTTCCGATACGCTTTTTGATGTATTGATATATGTCATATGCGCTCTCGTATTTATCATCGTTGCTTATCCGCTCTACTTTGTTATTATCGCATCGGTCAGCGACTCGACGCTGGTTGCAACAGGGAAAGTGCTATTGTTTCCAAAAGGGTTTAGCTGGTTCGGATACAGCGAAATATTTCAGGATGACCGCATTTGGGTAGGATATCGGAACACGCTGATCTATTCGATCGGAGGGACTTTAATCAATCTGCTTTTTACGCTTCCGGCTGCTTATGTCCTATCCAGAGCTGAATTTAGGGCTAGACGTCCGCTCATGTTTTTCTTTGTGTTCACGATGTTTTTTAATGGAGGACTCATCCCGACGTACCTATTAATGAAAGATTTGCAGATGATCGATACGATGTGGGTGTTTATTTTTAATCCGGTAACGGTGAATGTATTCAATCTGATCATTACCCGCACGTTCTTCGAAACGTCGATTCCGAATGAAATGTATGAAGCGGCTTCGATTGACGGGTGTACGCATTTCAAGTTTTTTATGAAGATCGTAATGCCGTTATCTAAAGCGGTGATTTCAGTGATCGCTTTGTATTATCTCGTTTGGCACTGGAATGACTTCTTTACCGGTCTCATTTACGTGAGGGACAACAGTCTGCAGCCTTTGCAAATCGTGCTTAGAGATATCCTCCTATCCAATCAAGTGTTTGCCGAAGGAGCGGGGACCGGGGGCCAAGCGGGAGGATACGCCCAGCGGTATGCGGACCAAATTAAGTACGGCGTCATCATTGTATCGACGCTGCCGATTTTAATCGTATATCCATTTTTACAGAAATATTTTGAAAAAGGCGTTATGATCGGTTCGGTGAAGGGTTAATTGAATATATAAATCGTTTTGCTCAAGGCTGCCGATTGATATCGGCAGTCTTTTTCATGCAGGAAAGCGAAATCGGGAACTTTTTGACGACTTGCGAAGTCTGTTTGTTTAAAGGGGGGAAATCCATTGGAGGAAGCATACTTGCAGCATCTTTCGGAGCTGAATGTTTCAGACCTCAGGAGGCTGATGGAGACGTATGGGGAAGATGTCTGGAACTATGCCTATGTCATCACGAGAAACACGCATACAGCGGATGATGTGGCACAGGAAGTGTTTATCAAGGCGTATCGCAGCTTTGCAGGTTTTCGAGGGGAAGCTTCCATCAAAACGTGGCTGCTGAAAATAGCGAGAAATACAGCGTTATCTTACCGAATGAAGCCTTTCCTTCGTAAGGTGCTGCTGTTTGGCGATCGTATGCCGGATGGTGTGTCCCCATTGTCGACCTCGGATCAAAGAGCGCCGTCAGCAGAAGCGGAATACATGGAGAGGGAGAGCGCAGATCAATTATGGAGACAAGTGCTGAAGCTGCCGACCAAATTCCGCGACCCGCTTGTATTGAGCGCGCATTACGGGCTGTCGATGGAAGAAATCAGTGCAGTGACAGGTGCATCTTTGGGAACCGTAAAATCAAGGATTCATCGAGCTAAGAAAAAGATCGCAGATGCCTGGGAAGGAGAGATCGTGGATGAATAATTGGAGACCCGATTGGGATCAGCGCTTGGAAAAGCGTCCTTTTCGGCAGCAGCGCTTTAAGCGGGAGATGATGGACCAAGTGGAAGGGCGCTTGAAAGCGATCGATTCAAGCAATAGGCGGAAACGATGGGTTTGGCGAACAGCCGTAGTTATCCCGGTTGTGATGGTCATGATCTTCGGCGGCATGTGGCTGTTGGACGATTCGCAATCACTTCATGACAGGCAGGGGATGGACGGTATTAAGGAAGAGGTGGAGAAGCCGCTTCATTCGAGCTTTGAACCGCAAGTCGGAGGAGACTATGAATGGTGGAATTCGCTGAAGACTGCTGATCTGCAAGAAAACGACCGAACGATCGTAACGCTGGCGAAGGCGCTGATGGAACGAAAGCTGGGCGTTTGGGGCGGGCCGACGCCGGACATTTGGCAAAGTCCCGAGGTGAAGCAGCCGCTGGAACGATATGATGTATCGAGCCCGTGGGTGTTCGAAGTGTATCTTGTGAATACCTTTGAGTTTGATGATCATATCGTCTATAGGCTTCAGTTGTTTTCCCGCGATTCGATCCCAAATATCTATTTTGAAATGATCGACGTGAATGTCGAAGGTGGTACGAACAAAATTTCGGAGATCGAAATTACGGAGACGGATGAAATAGGAGTCCCTGGTGAAGGCCATCCTGATTATAACGGAGAGCGTACCGTTGTATTGAAGGAGGACCCGCCCTTGGATTTGCGCATGACAGGCATTTCACATGATGATATGATTCGGTCGCTTCATGTGAAGTACGGCGATGCTGAACGCACATTCATCCATTGGAGCAATGTGCCGAATGAGAGCTATTACCCGGAAGTTGCTGAGCTGCAAGTAAACGAAGGGAAGGAGAAGCTGCTAGCCATCATTTTGACGACCGGGTACGGGACCGAGATGTATGAATCCGAGCTGAAAGTGCTCCGGACGGAATTGACGGAAGTGTCTGCAGCGAATCCCGTGGTGGTTGCTTCGTCGATGTTGACTTCGAGCATTTCGGTGAAAGAAGGCCACCGGACGTATGAGTTCACCTTGGCCGGCGAGACCCGAACGTTCGAATATGAAGATGCCGACGCTGGATTTTGGTTTGAGGAGCCGGGGCTTGGCAGCATTGTTCGATACTGGGTAGAAGGGAACACGATCTATGCATCGGTGCCTGTTCAAATATCGCCAGCGACCTTCCCGGTATCGATCCGGCTTCGATATGCATATGACGGGGCGGTATTTAGTGTAGTTGAGGCGGAATTTGAGGGTGAGGAATAGAAGTAAAAAGATCTTTCAGGCATGATGCTGGAAGATCTTTTTACTTTATAAAGCATGGGTGATTTGATCACAGTGGTCAACGACCCATTTGAGTTCATCCAAATTTGATTCGTACAAAATTAGACGGGTCAATTATCCGAATTCCAGACGCTTCCAAGGATTCGATCAAATGGTCATTGTCGCAGTGGAATACATCCATTAATATAGAACATAACAACGACAGGAATCGACGAATGATCGATTACATTATTGTATACGCTTACAAGACGATAAATAATCATGCGAGGCGAGCAGGATGCAGCAATGGTGGTCAACGCTTACAAATCGATTTCGTTTCCAAAAAATAAGAAGCCGTTTTCTGGCGGCAATGATTCTATTATCCATGCCGGCGCTGTTTTTACTGGGATACATCTCTTTTGAGATCAGTAAGGATACGCTCATGGAGACGAACATGCAGACGAATCAGGATCATCTTCGCACGTCTAGCGAGGTGGCGGATCTGGTGTTTCGCAATGCGATTAATTTGAACCGTTCGATCGTGCTGAACGAGAAGATCACTGCAGATTTAAGAACAATCAAGGATAATCCGAGTGTCGACAAAAGCCAACTTCGAAGCCAAATGACCAGTGAGCTTCAGGATATGATCAATATCAATTTTATTAACTCTCGGTTCGTCGATTCCGTATGTGTGCTTGACGTTCAGTATGATGCTTACTGCTTGGGACGATCGGACAACACTGGGATTTACGGCGGAGAAGAGAAGGCAGAGGCGATTGAGCAATCGGCTTGGTATCAAAGCGCGGTGAAAAGTCAAGGGAGAGTGATGTTCTTAAGTCACAACGTGTTGGGGGATTCCTCCGACACGTTCTCTACGGTCAAGCTGTACCGAGATTCCAGCAATATTAACGGAGATACCGTCGGGGTGCTCATTATCAATATATCGAAATCGATATTCGATTCATTCTTTTCGGGGGATAAAACGTACGGCGGCGAATTTATCGCCCTGGATACATCGGGGTCAGAAGTAGATGCGGTATACACCCCCAAAGCATCGGAATTGAAGGAACAGCTTCATGGAAGCTTATCGTCGGTTCAGCATCAAATGAAAGATCAAGGGTATTTAACGGTCAGCTATCCGAATGAAACGACGGGCTGGCTGTTCGTCTACGCGGTGAAGACAGGTGAGCTTCTGAAAGCATCGAATCAGATCGGTTCCGCCACAGCGATTATTGCGACGGGCATTGCGCTCGTTGCGCTGGTTGTCTCGTATTTTTTATCCGGAAGCATTACGAAGCCGCTGCTGCAAGTCAAAAAGATGATGGTGGAATGGTCGCACGGCAGGCGGCATTTTGAAGAGACGACCTTCGAACAGGATGAGGTCGGTGCCATCGGGGAAACGTTCAAACGAATGACAGCGGAGAACAAAGAGCTGAGTGAGAAATTAGTTCATACTGAGCTGCGGGAACGGGAGGCGGAGTTAAGAGCGCTGCAGGCACAAATTAAACCACATTTTTTATATAACACACTGGATTCGATTTACTGGATGGCCACACTTCAAAAGCACAAAGAAGCCGCACAAATGGCATTATCTTTATCGCAAAGCTTTAAGCTCAGCTTGAATAAAGGTCGGGAGATGATTCTGCTTTCGAAAGAGCTGGAGCACATTCATCACTATATGACCATACAGAACATTCGCTATAACAACCGGTTTCAATATGTTGAAGAGATCGAGCCATCTCTTAGGAGGATGGAGATTTTAAAGTTGCTGCTGCAGCCTCTTGTAGAAAATGCAATTTACCACGGCTTAGAGCCGAAAGTAGGCGAAGGGAGCATTTTCTTGTCCGGAAAAAAGGAAGGGGACTTCATCGTATTTGTGGTCGAGGATAACGGTGTCGGAATCGAGGATTTGGCTAAGGTACAGGAAGGCTACGGGCTGCAGAGCGTACGAGAGAGAATACGGATGTTCTATGGCCCGGCCAGTTCCTTGAATATCGATAGTTCAGTGAATAAGGGAACACGAGTGGAGCTGAAATTGTATTCAAAGCACGCAGGAGGGGATTTTCGTGCATAAAGCAGTCGTATTTGATGATGAATATATCGTGATTCAAGGTCTGCAGATGATGATCGACTGGTCCAGCTATGGTATTGAATTGGCAGGTACGGCGACAGACGGGAATTCCGCGTTGGAATTGTTTCGAACCGTCCGCCCCGATATTGTCTTTACCGATATTCGAATGCCCGGAATGGATGGATTGCAGTTGATCGAGGAAATCGCGCAGGAGGCGCCGGACACCTATTGCGTCGTGTTCAGCGGCTTCAATGAGTTTGAGTATGTAAAACGTGCGATTAAGCTGGGGGTGGTCGATTACTTGGAGAAGCCGATTTCCATCGAAAGTGTAGAGACGGCGCTTGGTAAGATAACTGCACATGTACAGGAGCAGCGGGAACGCGAGGCATTAAAGCAGCAGCTCGAAGAAGCAGAAAAGAAAATGCAGGCGCTTTCCGCGGTACGTCTTCTCGAGTCCGAAGGAGATCGCAATAAAAGCGACGATTCGAAGCTTGCCCCCATCGATAAAATCAAAACGTATATCGAGCAGCATTTTACTAGAGACCTATCGCTGAATGAATTGGCCGATTACGTAGGACTGAATCCCGCTTATGTGAGTGTATTGTTTAAGGAGACGATGGGAGAGAGCTATATTAAGTTTTTGACCCGCTGCCGTATGGAGTATGCGAAGCGTCTGCTGCAGCAGGGGGCAAAGGTGAATGAGGTAAGCGAGAAGGTCGGTTATCATACGTACCGGCATTTTTCGGAAGTTTTTAAACGTTATACCGGAAAGACGCCGGGGCAATATAAGGAAGGATAAGGAATCCAAGAGATTCCTTTTTTTAAAGCTGCTGAAGGTATTATGAAATTGTTTTAGAGATATCTTTTTCTTATTGTTATGATTTTCAAATCTAAATCTAAAAAAAACGGACGTCAATCTATAAAATGAGGCAGTGCCGAAACTCGTTTGAAAGCGCTTATAATAAACCTATCAGAGATCCCGGGCTCTGAAGATCGAAGATGAAACGTCAGGGGGATAAATCAATGCAAACAAGTAGAAAAAAGCTTGCATGGCTCGTTTGTCTCATTATGATCATCAGCATAGCGGCAGCGTGCAGCAATAATACAAACAATCAAGGTGAAAACAAAGGCACCAATACGTCTGCGGATACGTCAGAAAAGAAAGTCACGATTTCATTGTTAACCGACAATACACAGGAACAGGTGAACAGTGCGAAAGCCGTCATTGAGGCGTTTCAATCCAAGTACCCGAATATTACCGTCGAGCATGAGACAAGACCAGCCGGAGCTGAAGGCGACAATTTCGTCAAAACGCGCTTTGCCACCGGAGATATGAACGATGTGTTTTTTTATAATTCCGGTTCGCTGATGCATGCGCTGAACCCGGAGACGAATTTCTTGGAATTGACAGATGAAACGTTCATGGAAAACGTCATAGATTCCTATAAACCAACCGTTACTTTTAACGGTAAGCTTTATGGAGTTCCGGCTGGCTCCACGATGGGCGGCGGCTGGTTCTACAACAAGAAAGTGTATGAGCAGTTAGGGTTGACCGTTCCGAAGTCTTGGGAAGAACTGATGCAGAATAACGAGAAAATTAAAGAAGCGGGAATTGTCCCTGTAATAGGTACGTATAAGGACAGCTGGACCTCTCAATTGATCGTGCTGGCGGATTATTTTAACCTTCAGGCGCAAGAGCCGAATTTTGCTGAAGACTATACGGCTGGAGAGGCCAAGTATGCTACGACACCGGCAGCATTTAGATCGTTTGAGAAGCTGCAGGAAGTATACGACCGAGGTTTCCTGAATGAAGACTTCTTGGCAACGACGTATGATGCGGGGATTCGCATGCTGGCCGAAGGCAAAGGCGCCCATTACCCGATGCTGACGTTTGCCATTCCGGTACTGGAGCAGAATTTCCCCGAGCAGTTGGACGATATTGGATTCTTCGCACAGCCAGGAGACAACGCAGACCAGAACGGCTTAACCGTTTGGATGCCGGCGGCGGCTTATATCTCCAAAAATACGGAGCATCCGGAGGAAGCGAAGCTGTTTTTGGAATTCCTGACGACGCAGGAGGGGCTAACGGCATGGTCCAGTGCGGCAAAACCCGTAGGGCCATGGGCCATTGAAGGTGCGGAAATCGGAGACGATGTGGCGCAGGTCGTCAAAGATATGCTGCCATACTTTGAATCGGGTGCGACGACGCCCGCTCTAGAATTCGTTAGTCCAATCAAAGGGCCGAATTTGCCGCAATTTACGACGGAAGTCGGTGCTGGAATATCAAATGCGGAGGATGGAGCGAAGGGCTATGACAAAGACGTAGAGAAACAAGCCCAACAGCTCGGCTTAGAGGGCTGGTGATGACATCCAGCCACTGAACAGCGGATTGGCCTTGCGAGCAGCAAGGCCGCTTTATTACATCCAGAATGAGGAGGACGGCTAAGATGTCAAAAGCGTTAAGGCGCACTTACTCCTATGGCTTTCTGATTCCTGCGGCCATCGTGTATTTGATCATTTTTATACTGCCGACGGTGTTGTCTTTCTTCTTCAGCTTAACAAGATGGACCCTCACCGATTGGGAGTTTATCGGGTTCGACAACTATGTCGCGTTCTTTCAAGAAACAGCGCTCAGCATCGGATTCAAGAACACATTGATTTTCGCCGTCGTTACCTGTGCCGCGAAGGTTGTGTTCGGGCTGCTGTTAGGGGTGTTTCTCACCTCGAAAATCCGAAGCAAAGATTACTTAAGGTCGGTCATCTTTTTCCCTACGCTTGTCAGTGCGATTGCCGTCGGTGTCGCCTTCAGCTCGATGATGCATCCGACCGAAGGCATGATTAACAGAGCATTGTCATGGGTCGGGATTGCAGGTCCCGACTGGCTTGGAGATACGAGCATTGCACTGCTCTCGGTTGCGCTTGTCGAAGTTTGGAGAGGCGTCGGATTTGCAACCGTTATTTTTATCGCCGGTATCTTATCGATTCCGGAGGAATACTATGAGGCGCTGGAGATCGACGGAGGCAATCGGTTTAATAAATTTTGGAACATTATCGTTCCGCTGTCTCGTCCAGCCATGAATACAGTCATCATACTTGCGTTCATCGGGGGATTAAGGCAGTTCGATTTAATCTGGGCGATGACGAAAGGCGGTCCTGGTTTCTCGACGGATGTCATTGCTTCGATTATTTATAAGCAGTACATTTCCGGATTTTACGGCCTATCGACGGCAGGCAACGTCATTTTGTTCTTCTTTGTCATTGTGCTGGTCTTTCCTCTTTATATGTACTTGAATCGAAGAGAGGTCGATCTATGATGAGAAAGATGAGAATGCTCAGTATTGAAGTTATCGCGGTGCTTGTTACGATCGTATTGTTTTGGGTGCCGCTGTATTTTGTCGTAGTGAACGCGATGAAGAATCCTCAAGATGCCGCACTGCTGAATATGAACTGGCCGGATACGATTCATTTGTGGGATAACCTCGTAGAGGTTATTCAAGCCAGAGATTACATGCTGCTTACGGCCTTTAAGAACAGTACGGTGATGACGGTACTCTCGATCTTCGTACTGGTCATATTTGCGGCAATGGCTGGATTCGTCCTGCAGCGCAGAACGGACAAGGCAACGCCGATCATTAACTTCTTCGTACTGTCGGGACTTATTATTCCGCCCGCGGTCGTTCCGACCATCTGGGTACTGCAGGGACTAGAGCTGTACAAAACGATGGCGGGTATCGTTGCGGTCGAGGTGGCGCTCGGTCTTCCTTTTTGCATCATTTTGTACAGGGGATTTATGGCGGGCATTCCGCGTGACATCGACGAAGCGTCCGTCATGGACGGCTGCGGCAAGTGGAGATTGTTTTTCAGCATCATTTTACCGCTGCTCAAGCCGGTTACAGCGACGGTGATTATTACGCAATCGGTGTTTATTTTTAATGATTTTGCGAATCCGCTTTACTTTTTTCCAGGGTCAGAGAATGCAACGGTACAGCTGACGCTATACAATTATACAAGCCAATTTGTGTCCCAGTGGAATTTGCTGTTTGCGAACATCTTGATCATTACGATTCCGATGCTGATCTTATTCCTCATATTCAATAAAAAGATTGTCGCGGGGATGACAGCCGGATCAGTCAAAGGATAGGAGCGATTGTTTATGGCAGTTGAATCAAATCTTGTACAAAAAGCACAAGTCCTGATCCCATCGCTGCACGAGAGCATCGTTAGGCCAGCGCAGGTCATCGAGGTGGTTCGCGATGAGGGAGCTTTTCAAGGCTGGAGCGTTCATCCGGTTGATTCTTTTGAATCGCTTAGAGAGAAATCGCTCGGTAAAAACGACAGCTTTGTTCTCGATTTTGGCGACCATCAGGTCGGATATCTGGCGCTGAAGCTGAGGCCGACAGGAAGTCCGGCGGACGCGCCGCTTAGGCTCAAATTGATCTTCGGCGAGATGCCGTGTGAAATCGGCGAAGACTTTGACGATTACGACGGCTGGCTCAGCCGTTCATGGCTGCAGGATGAAATCATCAACATCGACGTGCTGCCATGCGAAATGAAGCTTCCAAGGCGTTACGCCTTTCGGTATGTGAAAATCATCGTGATGGAGACGTCGGTCAAATTTAACGTGCAGTTTGAGGATATCTACTGCACGGCTGTCACGTCCGCAGATTGGTCGAAGGTGAAGGAACTGCCGCAGGGACTCCCGGATGATCTTCGGGAAATGGATCGGATCGGGATGAAAACATTGGCAGATTGCATGCAAACCGTGTTCGAGGATGGCCCGAAGCGGGATCGGAGATTATGGATTGGAGACTTGCGCCTTCAGGCGCTGGCCAATTATGAGACGTTCCGCAACTTCGATCTGGTCAAACGATGCATGTATCTATTCGGGGGCATGACGCTGGATGAAGGCAAAGTCGGGGCTTGCGTGTTCGAAAAGCCGGAGCCGCATGTAGACGATACGGTGCTTTATGATTATTCGTTGTTTTTCATTGCGACGCTGCATGACTATTACGTGGAATCCAAAGATATAGATACATTGCAAGAGCTGTGGCCTGCGGCGTGGAGGCAAGCAGAGCTGGCACTGCAGCGGGTGGGCGATAACGGAATCGTAGCGGACGATCCATCCTGGTGGTGCTTTGTCGACTGGCATCCCGAGCTGAATAAGCAGGCATCGGCACAAGCGATTTTAATTTATTGTTTGAAGAGAGGATTGGCGCTTGCTGAAGCTCTGTCTTTGGAGAAGGAGATCGGCTTCATTCAAGAGCAAATCGCAAGATTGTCGGATGCGGCATTTAGAGAGCTGTTCGACGCGGAGCAGGGCTTCTTCGTCAGCGGCGGGCAGCGGCAAATTTCCTGGGCTTCGCAAGTATGGATGGTCTTAGCGGAAGTGATGGATCAGCAGGGGAATCAGCAGCTTATGAATCGTCTGTTCGCAGTATCGCCGGAGATTGGTCCGAATACGCCTTACATGGTTCACCATCTCATCGAAGCGCTGTTGGTTGCAGGAGATCAAGAAAAAGCGCTGGAGCAAATGAGGGCCTATTGGGGAGAAATGGTCAAGGACGGAGCAGATACGTTCTGGGAAGTGTATCATCCGCAAGACAAGAAGCTCTCCCCATACGGAAGCAACCTCATCAACAGCTACTGCCATGCATGGAGCTGCACAACGTCGTATTTTATACGGAAGTATTTTGTGTAAAGTCTGACCTTTAGGGAGTCTATGATTTGCAAGGATCATAGGCTCTTCGTCGTTTGGCGCTTCTTTACGTGTAAAGGATTTTCCATTGAGATCAAGCAGCCTGAGGCATGTCGGGGAATCTGTAAATTTAATCATGCGGGCATAATCGCAGAGCTATCGGCTTCAAATTGCAAAAGCGCAGCTGCATGTGAATTCGCCTCTTGACAACTATAATAAAGATAAATATGATATTCACATACTAATGAGTACGTTTGTGGAATTGATTTTTTATCATTAGGAGGTGAGCTTATGAGCGTTCGGGCGAAGGTACTCGCAGCGGCAGAGAGCTTGTCCAAAACGAAACCGTATGATCAAATTACTTTCGCAGAGATCGCACAGAAAGCAGGAGTGCACTGGACGGCGGTGAGAAGACATTTTGGCAGCAAAGATGCCATGAGATCGTGGCTGCAGGAAAAGCAAGCGCAAGGGAGCAGCTCTTTCACGGATACACGGTCGCGTATCGTAGAGGCAGGGGCGCACATGTTCTCGAAGCTGGGATATGCCCATGCTTCATTAGACAAAGTCGCAGCAGATGCAGGACTGAGCAAAGGGGCAGTATACTGGCATTTTTCGAGTAAGCAGGATCTGTTTCTTGCGATCCTGGAAACTCACTTAACGGATCAACTCCGTCATTTGCCGAATCAGATCGAAGGCATCTTAACGGCGCATGATCCTGCAGCTGCTCTAACTGAATGGTTTCAAGCAAATTTTTGCTTTCCGGAGGCGGAAGACGGCGGGGCGATGCTGTTCCTCGAGTTTGTGACCTCCAGCAGGGAGTCAGAAATTCGTAGCAAGCTGCAGACCGTTCATGGCAAACTCATCGATGGGGTGAATGACCTGCTCAAGGACATGCAGCAAAAAGGTTTCATTCACGTGACAGTCGATCCGATGGCTGTCAGTTTGATGATTGACGCTTTGCTGAAAGGTTTGCTGATCGAGTGGTTGATCGATCCTGAACGCTTTAAGGGACAGCTTGTTTTTGAAACCATCTCGAACATCATATGGAGAGGGCTGGCACCTCAAACGAGAGAACACTAAAGTGGATTTTACTGGTATGTCAGCACATATACTGCGACTTTGCAGTTCTTTTTTTGAACCATACATACTAAATAGTACTTGAATAATATATTTATAGGTATATGAGGAAAGGTGAGATGAACATGTGGTTGGTGGCGGTATTGACGCTGGTAATACTGGTCGTCGGGTTGTTTATTTTTAACCAATACAAGTTTAGTCAAGCAGAAAAAACGTTTCCTCCGAATGGGGAGTTCATCGTGGTCGATGGGGTCAAGCTGCACTATATTCGGAGAGGTCAAGGCAGGCCCGTTGTTTTTCTGCATGGTGGTGTACTGGACGGCAATGATTTTAAGGAGGTTATTGACTTGGCTGCGGGGCAAGGATTTCTTGCGATTGCATTCGATCGGCCCGGGTATGGATACAGTGAAAGGCCAAGTCATGAGAGGATGACCCCTTTGGCACAAGCACGTTTGATTCATGAAGCCTTGCGGCAGTTGGGTATTGAAAAACCAATCATTGTCGGTCATTCATGGAGTGGAACGATGTCGCTGCTCTATGCACATCATTATCCGAATGACATCTCGGGCATCGTGCTTCTGGCTGCCGCGATGTATAAGGAAGGCTATCCGGCAGAACATGGCGATCCGATCTCGAAGCTCGTCACGACTCCGATTATCGGCAGCATCGTCATGCACATCCTGCTGAAAAGCCCGCTGGGCATAGCTTTAACAAAAATGATGCTGAAGCAGACGTTTGCCCCTGAGCCTGTCCCCGGCCATTATCGGGAAGCAGCCCTAGCTTTATGGCTGAGACCCGGACAATTTAGAGCGAATCGAGAAGATATTTTGGCGTTCCCCCCTGCAGCGAAGGAGGCAGCAGCTTATTATCATCAATTAAAAACGCTGATTGTTGCTATGTACGGTACGGAGGATCCTTTTGGCGTTAGTGAGCAAGCGGCAAGATTGAAGAAAGATATTCCTCACACCGTTCTTAAGGTGATCCCAGAAGTCTCCCACATGATTCCGCAAAATCATCCCACGCTTGTCATGGAAGCGATACACGAGGTCATTCGCATGGAGTCTTGGTCTCAATCATAGTTGCATGGTCATGGACTTATCAAAAAAATACAGGCGCCATCCTGGATCGGGATGGCGCCTCACATAATTACAATACCTTCGTCATAAATGCACTATAAGGGTCTAACGTGTAATCCGCAAACGGTTCGCAGTACTCAAAACCAAACTTCTCATACAGCTTTCTTGCGGGAATGAAAGCATCCGGTGTACATGTTTCCAAGCTCAGCCGCTCATAGCCGCGCCGTTTGGCTTCCTCGATAATATATTCCAGCATTTGCCTCGCAACGCCTTTTCTTAAGTGTGCTGTCGCCGTTCGCATCGATTTGATTTCACCGTGCTTATCATCCAGCTCCTTTAATGCTCCGCATCCGAGCAATTCATCATTCTCCCATACGGTCCAGAACGTAATGTCCGGCTGCTTTAATTTGTCCAAATTAAGAGCGTGGATGCTTTCCGGAGGGGAGTGAAGCGTCATGCTGTTCAGATGTTCTCCGATTAAGGCAGCAATTGCTGGTCCACTCAAGTCGTCTTGTCTAATCTCCATGGGTACCACTCCGATTTCATTTTATTTTGTTTGAAAGTGACTGACCGCGGTCACCTCCTTTTTATTCGACGATGCTGCTTTGATTCCTTGCTCTCATTCCTATGATTTTCCGGCATAAAATAATGATGACATCGGGTTGCGCAGGACATCGACTTTGATAAACTAGAGTGTATATAGTAGAAAACCTGATTTGAGATCATTTTGAAAGCGCAAACATGCATTGGTGTTCACAGAGGTCAAGGAAATCTTCATATCACGGCAGGGCTTATTGGGTTTAGATCATCAGGAACAGAGGAGTTGAACCAATGATGAAATACCATATTATTGTCGCGGGCTGCGGCAACATGGCGAATCGATGGGTGAAGGAAGCTTTGAGACGACCTGACGCACAGATCGTCGGGTTTGTAGATATTAAGCTTGAGAACGCGCAGGCCATGGCGGAGCGTTACGGTTTAGCTTGTGGTACGTACACGGATATAGAAATAGCGTTGAAGGAAACGAAGGCAAATCTGGTATTCGACATTACGATTCCTGCGAGCCATTTCGGCATATGCTCCACCGCACTCCGGCATGGAGCGAATGTATTCGGGGAAAAACCGATGGCCGAATCGATGCCTTATGCCCGTGAAATCGTCTCATTAGCGGATCAAACGGGAAAATCGTATGCCGTCATGCAGAATAGACGTTATGACGCCAATATACAGGCATTCAAGACTTTGCTGCAGAGCGGTACGATTGGCCGAATCGGGCATGTCTGTGCAGATTTCTTCATCGGCGCTCATTTCGGTGGATTTCGTGAACTAATGGAGAGTCCCCTTATTCTCGATATGGCCATACATACGTTTGACCAGGCACGATTTTTGACAGGAGCAGATCCGGTATCGGTTTACTGCCACGAGTTCAATCCGCCTGGATCTTGGTACGCAGGGAATGCATCGGCAATCTGTATTTTTGAGATGTCGGACGGTTCGGTGTTTTCATATCGCGGATCTTGGTGCGCTGAAGGGGTTCAGACTTCTTGGGAATCACAGTGGCGCATAGTCGGTGAGAAGGGCACGGCGGTTTGGGATGGACTTAACGTGCCGTATGCAGAGATTGTTGCTGCAGGAGACCAAGAGGGCAAATTCATTCGAGAATTCGAACGAGTCGAAGCCCCGCTAACTTGGCAGGGACGATCCGGCCATGAAGGATGCCTGGATGAGATGTTCGCAGCTCTAGACAAAGGACGTCCGGCGGAAACCGATTGCCGTGACAATATCAAGAGCATGGCAATGGTACACGGCGCGATAGACAGCGCGAAGGCGGGGCGTAAGATAGATCTTCGTGCCTATTATTAATGATCCAAAGAACAAGCTGGACCAAGGTCAATGATCGCCTTGGCCCAGTTTGCTTTTGGAAACTTACATCTGAACTCATCAATTCTATGAAACGGGGGGATAGCATGATCCATATTGTGAACGGGGATATTGTGGGAGAGAAGCTCATCCATCAAGTGGAAGGAGAGGTGATCGTTTGGAGAGAAATGTACGATTACGGTCCTTTGTTAAGTAAAGGTTCTCGGGAAGAACATCTCCGAAGGCGGGCCGCGTTTTTCGAGGAAAAAGTAGGGATTCCGGCAAAGTTATTTATGGAAAGCTGTGAACAGCAGTATCGCAAGCTGGATGAACTGCCAAGGGATACAGAGGTGACACTGTGGTTTGAACATGATCGCTACGACCAAATGATGTTGATTTATCTCATCACAGAACTGAATAACAGGGGATTTCAAAAGTTATCCATGGTCACATTGAATGAATATTCAGGGATTGAGCCATTTTACGGCATGGGCCAGCTCTCCTCATTGCAATTAAAGGAACTTGGTCTCACGCATCATCAATCGCTCACACCTGATCAGCTCCAAGAAGCGGTGGAGGCATGGACAGCATATACATCGGAGAATCCGCTTGACACCGAACAATGGATTAAAGCTTCAGGGCAAAGGCTTCCTTTTCTAACGCATGCCATGCAAAGGCATTTAAGGTACTATCCATCCGTACATACGGGATTAAATGAGATTGAGGACAAGTCTCTTCGGTACATTGGAGATCGTGCATGCACATTCGAAGCGTTGTTTGAACATATAAGTCGGAGCATACCTCATGACGGATTGAGTGATTTGCAGTTTGCAGCAATCCTGAATCAGCTTACGAGGGGGGATTTCCCGCTTCTCGATTGTGATGGACCGCTGCCGAATTACGGGAACCCTAACAGTTCCGCCATGTTAAGGCTAACTTCTTCCGGCAAGCAAGTGCTTCAAGGAAACCGAGATCGCTTTAGCTGCACAGGTATCGATTGGTGGTTGGGCGGCGTACATTTGCAAGACGGCAGTTGGCGGTGGGACGGTGAGCGGTTAATATTCAGCTTATAAGAAGGAATGGATTTTTCTTCATTTTTGACTGAACTTTTCATTAGGTCTGTGTTAGAATTTGGAGTGATTCAGGAAATCATGGGGATCCCTGGTATTGGTATGTGTATAAGAAAACGAAATAAAAAGGAGTTTGCTTATGTTTAATTCCGGACCGTCTATGGGCGGCGGGTTTGATTTTATGTTTACATTATTTCCAATCCTATTTGTCATTGTGCTTGCTATTATTGTGATTGGATTTATTTCGAATGGGGCGCGTTATGCAAAAAATGCGAGAGCCCCCCGTGAATCGGTTTATGCCAGAGTGGTCAGCAAAAGGATGGATGTTCGCAGTCGTACGAACCATCATCATCACGCAAACGGAGCAGTTCATCCAACGCACTCCTCTAGAACGTATTACTACATTACGTTGGAATTCGACAGCGGCGAGCGAAAAGAATTTTTAGATGTGAAAAATTTATACGGATTGGTAACCGAGGGAGATGCGGGATATGCCGCGATTCAGGGAGATTGGATTGTTGCTTTTGAACGGGATACGCAAGCCATGATGTGATTACAAATATGCACTTTAAGTCGATCGAACGTTGATACGCGGCATATACAAATCCCAGAGGAGTGGGTGAGAAGATGGAAAAATGGACTGTCATCCGAAGCGAATATTTGCATGAAAGTCCATTTGGCAATGTACGAAGGGACCACTGCCGTCTGTCAAATGGCAAGGAAATTCATGATTATATCATTCACGAATATTTGAACTGGGGCAATGTGGTGGCGATTACGAAACAGCACGAATTAGTACTGGTCAAGCAGTACCGACATGGACTAAGCGATTTTGTCTATGAACTTCCCGCCGGGGGAATGGCGGAAGCGGAGGACCCGGAGCAGGCTGCGATACGCGAGCTGAG
Organism: Marinicrinis lubricantis; assembly: GCF_042658665.1. Classification (NCBI taxonomy): domain Bacteria; kingdom Bacillati; phylum Bacillota; class Bacilli; order Caryophanales; family Paenibacillaceae; genus Marinicrinis; species Marinicrinis lubricantis. The sequence continues at coordinate 16,326 of NZ_JBHSQV010000164.1, read as the reverse complement.
AGAGGAGACGGGCTACACCTCGGCCCGACAACCTATATTTTTAGGCGAATACGGTGTGAATCCGGCTGCATGCACGAATAAGATATATTCATATCTTCTGTTGGACTGTGAACAAAGCGAGAGACAGGAATTGGATGAGACGGAAGAACTCGAGGTCGTTCTTGTTCCATTTGCAGATGCACTTCGTTTTTTGCAAAAGGAGACCTCGATTCAATTGTTCAGCATTGCGGCACTGCTGCTTGCGAAAGAAAAATTAAAAGAGCTTGGGATTAAGATGTCCAGCGATGACTCGCGATGATTTTTGGGAGGGGAAATTCATGTCTAAATCAAAAGACGTAAAGCCCTTTGACTGTATTACAGACTTCATCTTCGTAGAGACTGACTTGGAGCCATCAGATGTTATACTCGTGCCCGGGAGCAGTCATCCTCCATTAATGGAAAAAGCGGCTGAACTGTATCATCAGGGTTTCGCCCCATACATTCTCCCTTCAGGCGGATCCACACTGCATGTGGAGACGACGGAGTGGGAGTTTCTTCGCCAAATTGGCATGGCTTCAGGCGTACCGCAGGAGCGAATCTTGGAAGAAGATCGGGCGACGAATACATTCGAGAATGCCCGTTATTCGTATGCAGTACTACAGGAAACAGGGGTTAAGCACGAAAAAATCATCCTTGTCTGCAAGGCAGGGCATGCTCGCAGGGCGCTGATGTCGTACCAGACGGTATTTCCGCGAGAAACGATTTTCGGTGTTGCACCTGTTGCGGATAGGAACGGATTAAATAAAGAGAATTGGTTTATGACCGAGGAAGGGATTAAAAGAGTGATGACAGAGGTGCAGAAAATCGGCAAATATTTCCCCCATCATATTCCGAATTGGGTGAATTGATAAGATGTGTATTCGTCATCATGGTATTAGAAAAGGCGGGTGATCATCATGAAACTGAGACATATGGCGGTAGCCGTCATTGAACGGGACAAGCGTCTGTTAATGATGAAGAGGGACGGAAGCAGACTGTTTCCGTTCGAATTTTGGTCCTTTGTGGGAGGGCATCTTGAGCCTAATGAATTGAACGATCCGCGTGGAGCATGCATTCGTGAGATTTATGAAGAGTCCGGTTTGGAAGAGAGCGACTTGATAGACTTCAGGCTAAGATATGTACTGCTTCGGCAGAAGGAAGATGAAATCCGAATACAGTACGTATTTTTTGGCAGGACGAGAAGGTTTGAAGTTGTGGCATCCGATGAAGGAAATTTGTATTGGATGAACAAGACACAGGTGCAACAATTAAATCTCTCTACCATCATCAGAGGTATGCTTGAACATCATATGGAGCATGAACATGAGGAGCGGGTGATGGTTGGTACGATTCGGAAACATCCAGATGGCGAGAAGCCGAGAATACAGTGGTCGTTGATGGATGATCCTCTTAGATTTTAAAAAAATTTCATATTTTTATAGAAATGGCTGCAACCAAACAGGGGTTTGTGTTGTCTTCATTATGAAAGGACCTATTTCAATGTTGGAAGGGAGTAATGGCAATGAATTTATCAATGGAAAAGGTAAGAAATGCGGCTTATTTTAGTTTTTTGTTCGTTGTCGTTTTTGCACTTTTGTCGGAGTCAGCTTGGGCCGAGGCGAGTAAAAAAGAATCGAACGCACCTACATCCCCTCCGCCGACAGAGTTCCAGATTCAAGGTTTTTTTGATCCGGATTTTCTATACTTAGATGCGGGACATGTTTCGTTGAAGGACAATGGTAACCAAACCTTCACCATCCACGTCGTGACGGAAGCGAAGCAGGATGTCTCCGCGATCGGAGCCACCGTGTATCTCCAGAAATGGACAGGAACGGAATGGATCAACCGCAGCGTAAAAACGGTCAGCACAACGAATGATTGGATTTTCTCGGGTGACTTAACGGCAAATGTAGAAAGCGGTTACTATTATAGGGTTAGAGTGATTCATTATGTCAATCATAACGGCACATATGAATCTGGAGAGACGGTCTCTGGACATTTGTTGGCGGACTAGACACATGAAGAAGCAGGGATGGAGATGTACCTTCCCTGCTTCATTTTATATTCTCGGCGATTTGAATGATATCTTCTTTCGAAAGGCTGCCTGAGATCGAGATATAGATGTTATTGTACAGGTATTCTAATCGTGCTCTGTCGTCCGCGGATACGGTTAAGATGGCCTCTGCCCCATGAATTACTATTTCTTCATACTTAGAAGAATCTTTGTCCGTAGCAGAAGTAATCGATTCCCCTGCTTCCAATAGCTCCAGCATGATTCGATAGCGAAGATGATCCTTCTCATACAGCAGTACAGCTTCATTCGCGTAGTCATCGCCCTCACGAAAGGCTAGCCTAACATCCGCTAGATGGAATCCTTCCGGTACATAAGAAACAGCTGCAGGATAGAATGATACATAGGGAGCAGCCTCTTCCCAGGTTCGATAATTTTGATGTACTGCTGCTGTCTGTCTCATGGATTCAGTCGTGGAGACGTCTTCCTTTTCCGTATCATTGGGAGGCGCTGTCCTGGATTCTGAAGGGTCTTCTTCGTTCGAGCCATAAATGAAAGTGACCATATCTTCTTGAATTTGTTTTAGCGTTTGAAATACGGGAGAGAAGGCGTTCGTCACAGCCGGTGTGCTGAAGATTACGGCTCCTAATATGAAAGATGCAGCGATGTAGGGAAGCATTTTAAGTCGCTGCCTCCTCGTTCTCCGACGCTGCAATTTCTTCTCGACCTTTTTCCAGGATTCGAGCGGATCGGGAACTACGGTATGATTTTTAGCTGCCTCTTCAAAGGCTCGATCAAACTCCAGTTCAAAGCGGTCTTTATCCACTATGAATCCCTCCAATCCTTGGAAAATCTCTTCTTCATGGCTTCTCTGGCGCGGTACAGCTTGCTCTTAACGGTTTGCTCTGTCGTATCCAAAGTCTCAGCGATTTCTTTATAACTCAGCTCCTGCCGCCATCGCAGCTCAATTAAGGTTCTGTACTCGGGTTTCAGTTCTTCGAGATAGGCGGTTATAGCTTCGGTCATCATCTTCGTTTCCACCGTCTTTTGTAATGAATCGGACGAGGTGGCGATTTCGGCATTGTCGTAAATAAAGACACTCTCTGCATCGACTTCGTTTCGTATTTTTTTGTGTTTTCTTAAAAAATTGTAAGTCGTATTTTTGACGACAACCCGAATCCATGCCTTGAATTGGTTCTCATTATCCATTTCCTTAGGAATGTTGTGAATGACCTTGAGAAAGGCTTCCTGGATAATGTCCTCCGTCGATGCACGATCATGGATCATATAGTAGATTGGACCATAGGCGAACTGATAAAATTCGTAATATATTTCTTTTTGGGCTTCGTAATTCAACGCGTCAAAATGGCAATTCAATAGCAAATGGAAATGACTTTGCATAAGCCCGAATATCCCCCTGAATATATGTATATGATCCTAGAATATAATTGATAGATTAAAAAATCCACAAATGACCTATTATTTTCCTGCTTATACTTTACCACAGGTTACGAGCGTCCTCTATGAATACGGATGACACTCATGTAACATGAATACATATGAATATCGTCGTGATTGATTTAAGGATATATGGAGGAAACAACGATGGCGGACCAAAGCCTATTTAGGCCGACACTTAGACTAGAGCACTATGCTCCCTATATCGTGGCATATTATTTTAAGCAGTGGGATGGCTTTCATATGGATTACCACGTTCACAATGCCGCTGAAATCATGTATGTGATTCAAGGTTCGGGTAGGGTGGAAACGGAGGATGCGGCGGTAGAGCTTAGAAAAGGAGATTTCATCCTATTGGATGCGGGTGTTACGCACCGCTTGATCGTGCAGAAGGATCGGCCGTGCCGGATGCTGAACATCGAGTTCGTGTTTCGTGAAAAAGCGGGTGCGATGCCGTCTATAAGAGATTTGGCCGAGGGCCATGAAGAGCTTTCCGCGTTCTTATCGAATAAAAGGCCATTTGTCGTATTGTCTGACCCCAGCGATGTATATCATACACTCAAAAATGTCGTATGGGAGTTGGATCAATACGGAGATCAGAGAAGCGGTATGGTGCAGCTGCAGATGTCGCAGCTGTTTATCCGCATCGCTCGGTTGGCGGCGCAGGCAGACCGTGAAAATATGCAGGCGGATAGCTATGTGGAAAAGGCGGTCGCTTTTATGCATCAGCATTACGATTGCGATATTCAGGTGAAGGATATGGCTTCGGCTGTGAATGTGCATCCGGGGTATCTTCATCGTATATTCAAACAGAAGACGGGTCGTACGCTGATAGAGTATCTGGCGGCTTTTCGGATGGAGAAGGCAAAAATGCTATTGTCTCAAACCGATATTTCCATCACCCAGATCCCGGATTATATCGGGTTGAACAGCAGCCAATATTTCAGTACGGTGTTTAAAAAATACACGGGAACGACGCCGGCGGAGTACCGCAAATCCCAAGAATCTTGGAGACGGGATATCTCAGAAAGTTAGGATTTTAAACATTCTGCAGGTGAACTAGTGATGATCTTGATAACGGTTCCATTTAATTGCTGTTACAATTTGAGTAAGTATTGAATGAATTATATTTGTAACAGGGAGGAAACGAACATGTCATTTAAGATCGCCTTTATTGGAGCGGGAAGCATTGGATTTACAAGAGGGCTGCTGAGAGATTTGCTGTCCGTTCCTGAATTTCACAATATTGAAGTCGCATTTACAGATATTAATGAGCGCAATTTAGATATGGTGACACAGCTGTGCCAGCGGGATATCCGAGAGAATGGATTGAACAATCAAATTCAAGCGACAACCGATCGCAGGGAAGCGTTGAAGGATGCCAAATATGTATTTTGTGTCATCCGTGTAGGAGGATTGGATGCATTCCAATTGGATGTGGACATTCCGCTGAAATACGGGGTCGATCAATGCGTTGGAGACACGCTGTGTGCTGGAGGCATCATGTACGGCCAGCGCGGTATTGCAGTCATGCTCGATATTTGCAAGGACATTCGTGAGGTGGCTGCACCAGACTGTCTTCTGCTCAACTATGCGAACCCGATGGCGATGCTTACGTGGGCGTGCAACAAATATGGCGGCGTACGAACGATGGGTCTGTGCCATGGTGTACAGGGAGGACATCGTCAAATTGCCGAAGCGCTTGGTCTGAAGAAGGAAGAAGTGGATATCGTCTGTGCGGGGATCAACCACCAAACCTGGTATATACAAGTGAAGCATAACGGCGAGGATATGACCGGCAAGCTGCTGGAAGCCTTCGAGAATCATCCGGATTTCAGCAAGACGGAGAAAGTGCGCATTGACATGCTGCGCAGATTCGGATACTACAGTACAGAATCGAACGGACATCTCAGCGAATATGTGCCTTGGTACCGGAAGCGTCCGGACGAGATCAAGGATTGGATCGACCTGGGCACGTGGATTAACGGCGAGACCGGAGGATATTTGCGGGTGTGCACGGAAGGGCGCAACTGGTTCGAGACGGACTTCCCGAACTGGATGAAGGAGCCGGCGATGAAATACACGGCCGAGTCTCGGGGCGAGGAGCACGGTTCGTACATTATTGAAGGACTGGAAACAGGCCGTGTGTACAGAGGGCATTTCAACGTCGTGAATAACGGTGTGATCTCGAACCTGCCGGACGATGCGATTATTGAGGCGCCGGGATATGTAGACCGCAACGGCATCAGCATGCCGCATGTTGGAGATTTGCCGCTCGGCTGTGCAGCGGTGTGCAACGTGAGCATTTCGGTGCAGCGATTAGCTGTGGAAGCGGCAGTACACGGAGACGATAAGCTGCTTCGTCAGGCGATGATGATGGATCCGCTCGTGGGAGCAGTATGCAATCCGAAGGAGATTTGGCAGATGGCCGATGAGATGCTGGTCGCGCAGGAGCAGTGGCTGCCGCAGTATGGAGAGGCGATCAAGGAAGCAAAGGTGCGCTTGGCATCGGGCAACTTGATTCCGACGAAGAATTACGAAGGTGCCGCGCGGCTCAAAGTAAAGTCGGTAGAGGAAATGATGCAGGATCGCGAGGCTGCGAACAAGAACGCGGGTGAATCGGATAAAGCGAAGGATCGTCCAGCGGCTGCATCGAACTGATCATGCGGGTCTTTCAAAAGGAATTGAGATGAGCTTTCAATGGGGCAGCCTGCGGGCTGCTTTTTTTTATATTTTTGTTTACTTCCGAATTTCTAGTATTCAAAAACAAACAAACATGTTATGATGGAAACAAACATAAACAAACTAGAAATCAAAACAATCGGAGGTAGAAACAGATGGTTCAAAGCTTATGGGATCAGGAGAAAGCGTCAACGCTGAAGAGCGGTTTGGAGGAACTTGTGTATCGTTCCAACATCATTGGGGAAGATCGCCGCGTATGCAACTGGGGCGGAGGCAACACATCCAGCAAAACGACGGTGAAGGATTTTCGTGGGCGCGATGTAGAAGTTATGTATGTAAAAGGAAGCGGCTCGGACCTCGCCTCTGCGAAGGCAGGCAATTTTACCGCGCTGCGTATGGAAGACATTCGTCCGCTGTTTGAGCGCGAAGATATGTCGGATGAAGAAATGGTAGAATATCTATCTTATTGTATGGTGGATGCGAAGCATCCGCGTGCATCCATTGAGACGCTGCTGCATGCGTTTCTGCCATTCCCTCATGTGGATCACACCCATCCGGATGCCATCATCAGCTTATGCTGTGCAGATAACGGAAAAGAACATGCGCGTGAAATTTTCGGCGATCGCTTCGTCTGGGTTCCTTACATTCGTCCTGGCTTTAAGCTGTCCAAAATGATTGCCGAAGGCGTACTCGCCAACCCGAAAGCCGAGCTGATTCTCATGGAAAAGCACGGTCTTGTCACTTGGGGAGATACGGCTGAGGCATGCTACGCGCAGACGATCAAGATCATCAATGAAGCAGAAGCGTATATCGAAGCACGGGTCAATGAAGCGAAGCTGTTCGGCGGCTTGAAGCATGAGGCGCTTCCAGCAGAGCAGCGCAGAAGCATTGCGGCGGAAGTGATGCCGATCGTGCGCGGTGCAGTCAGCGATACGAATAAAATGATTCTGACCTTCGATGACGAAGCAGATGTGCTGCAGTTCGCAGGCGGAGCAGAATCTGCGAAGCTGTCTCAAGTCGGAGCGGCATGCCCGGATCATCTCGTACATACAAAGATGGTGCCGCTGTTTGTGGATTGGACGCCGAATGCGGATGATGTCGAGGGACTTGGAAACAAACTGAAGGAAAGCATTGCGGCATATAAGGAGCAATACAAAGCCTATTTTGAACGGAACCACCATGACGGCGACGTCATGTTCGACCCGGCTCCGCGTGTCATCATGATTCCGGGAATCGGCATGATCAATACGGGTAAGAGCTGGGCCAACTCCAAAGTAAGCGGCGCGCTGTATCATCGGGCGATTGCCGTCATGAGAGGCGCGACGGCTCTGGGACAGTTCGTTTCCTTGAGCGAGAACGAATCGTACAACGTGGAATACTGGCCGCTGGAGCTGTATAAGCTGACGCTTGCACCGGCAGAGGCTGAATTCACCCGCAAGGTGGCCTTTATTACCGGAGGTGCCGGCGGAATCGGAAGTGAGACGGCTCGAAGATTGGTCAGCGAAGGCGCTCATGTCGTGTTGGCGGACTTGAATCTTGAAGGCGCGCAAAAGGTAGCTGCAGAGATTAACGAGAAGTATGGCGAAAACCGCGCCATAGGTGTGAAGATGGATGTCACCAAAGAGGCAGAGGTGAAAGCGGCTTTAGCGGAGTCCGCGCTTGCCTATGGTGGAGTCGATATCGTCGTTAACAACGCGGGGCTTGCAACGTCGAGTCCTTTTGACGAAACCTCGCTTGATGAATGGAACTTAAACATTCAGGTACTCGGTACAGGTTATTTCCTTGTCGCTCGCGAAGCGTTTAAACAGATGAAAACGCAGGGCCAAGGCGGCAACATGGTGTTCGTCGGTTCGAAGAACTCTGTTTATGCTGGCAAGAACGCATCCGCATATTCCTCGGCGAAAGCGCTGGAGGCACACTTGGCGCGCTGCATCGCGGCGGAAGGCGGACAGTACGGCATCCGGGTGAACACGGTACTGCCGGATGCGATCTTGCAAGGCTCGGCGATCTGGAATTCCAGCTGGCGCAACGAACGTGCGGCTGCTTACGGCATCGAGCCGGATCAGCTCGAAGAATATTATCGCAAGCGCACAACGCTGCTAGTGAACATTTTTCCGCGTGATATTGCCGAAGGTATTGCCTTCTTCGCATCGTCCCGTTCCGAGAAAACGACGGGCTGCATGCTGACGATTGACGGCGGCGTACCGGCAGCATTTACTAGATAATCGATATATACAATAGAAAGGATGAAGAACATGACCGATCGTGCATACGCATTATTTGAGGAGCAGCAAAAAGCCAGAGGAATCGATCTGGAGCAGGTGAAACAGAAGCTGAAGGGTCTCAAGATTGAGACCCCTTCGTGGGGCTACGGCGATTCCGGGACGAGATTCAAGGTATTCCAGCAGACAGGAGTTCCGCGCAATCCGTTCGAGAAGTTCGAGGATGCGGCACAAGTCCATCGCTTGACGGGGCTTTGCCCGTCGGTTGCCATCCACATTCCGTGGGATAAGGTGGACGACTACGGCAAGCTGAAAAGCCATGCGGAGTCACTTGGCCTTCAGATTGGCGCAGTCAATCCGAATCTGTTCCAAGAAGAAGAGTATATGTTGGGCAGCGTGACGAATGCCGATCCTGTCATTCGCCGCAAGGCAACAGACCACCTGCTGGAATGTGTGGACATTGCGAAGGAAACGGGCTCTCGAGATCTTAGCCTCTGGTTTGCGGACGGTACGAACTATCCGGGACAAGGCGACATTCGCAAGCGTAAAGCGTGGATGTTGGAAGCGCTCACAGAAATGTACAAAGCGATGACGCCGCAAATGCGGATGCTGATTGAGTACAAGTTCTTCGAGCCGGCGTTCTATCATACCGACTTGGCCGATTGGGGAATGGCGTATAACTATGCGTTGAAGCTCGGGCCGCAAGCTGAGGTGCTCGTCGATACAGGGCATCATGCGCAGGGGACGAACGTAGAGCATATTGTGGCGTATCTCATTGATGAGAAGAAGCTGGGAGGATTCCACTTCAACAGCCGGAAATATGCGGATGACGATCTGATCGTCGGCGCGATCAATCCATATGAACTTTTCTTGATTTTTTATCAAATTTTAAATGCGGCAAATGACAGCGATTCCGAGATCCGTCAGACGGTGGATCAAATTGCTTACATGATCGACCAAAGTCACAACATTGAACAGAAAATTCCAGCGATGATCCGTTCGGTGCTGAACGTGCAGACACAATATGCGAAGGCGCTGCTCATCAATCATGCGGAGGTTGAGGAAGCACAGCAGAGAGGCGATGTGCTGGGTGCTGAGGATGCGGTTCGCCGTGCCTTTGAATTCGATGTCACGCCGCTGCTGCACGCGATTCGCGAAGAGCAGGGCTTGCCTGTCGATCCGATGAAGGCGTATTTGGACAGCAGCTATCCGAAAGATATTTTGGCGAGAGGCAAAGGCGGTGCCAGCTGGTGAGCATTCTCGCTTACGATTTGGGCGCGAGCAGCGGGAGAGCGATCATTGGCAGGCTGAATGACAGTAAGATGGAGGTAGAAGAACTGCACCGGTTCCCTAACGATCCGGTGCAGATTGGGAATCGCCTCCATTGGGACATTCTAAGGCTGTTTCATGAGATGAAGCAGGGGCTGCTGAAGGCCAAAAATCAAGGGGTTGACGTGCAAAGCCTCGGCATCGACTCGTGGGCTGTTGATTTCGGGCTGATCGGAGAGAACGGGGAGCTGCTCGGCAATCCGTATCATTATCGGGACAGCCATACCGACGGTGTGATGGAGCAGGTGTTTCAGGAGATTCCGAAGGAAGAGATTTTCCGTAAAACAGGCATTCAATTTTTAACGTTTAATACGATCTTTCAGCTTGCCGCTATGAAACGCGCGAACCATCCGATGCTGCAGCAGGCAAAGCATTTCTTAATGATACCGGACCTCCTTCGTTATTTCTTTACCGGAGAAAGGTACAGCGAATTCTCGAATGCGACGACGACGCAGCTGTACAATCCGGTTCAAGGCGGCTGGGACGCCGATTTATTGAATCAGCTTGGAATTTCTGAAGCATGGTTTGGTAAAGTGCTGCCTTCAGGATCCCAGGCAGGAGCATTGCGCACCAGCTTGTGCGAGGAATTAGGAATCGGACGTATTCCTGTCGTGGCAGTTGCCGAGCATGACACAAGCTCTGCTGTGGCGGCGGTGCCTGCCACGGATAAACATTTTGCTTATTTAAGCTGCGGCACATGGTCTCTGATGGGAACGGAAGTGGATGCACCTGTAATCAATGATCTGGCGCTGAAGCTGAATTTTACCAATGAAGGTGGAGCGTACGGCACGTTTCGATTGCTGAAGAACATTATGGGTTTATGGATATTGCAGGAAAGCAAACGGCAGTGGGAGCGTGAAGGCATGTCTGCTTCGTTCCCTGAGTTGATTCGTATGGCCGAAGGAGCGCCCGCTTTTGCTTCGCTCATCGATCCTGATGACCCGCTGTTCCTGCCGCCGGGAGATATGCCGTCCCGCATTCGGGAATATTGCAAGCGGACCGGGCAAGCGGTTCCCGAAGGGCCAGGCGCAGTGGTCAGATGCATTTTGGAGAGCTTGGCCTTAAAATATAAATATGTGCTGGAATGGACGGAGAAGCTTTCCGGGCATACGTATGGCGGATTGCATATGGTGGGCGGCGGCATTCACAATATACTGCTCTGCCAATGGACAGCGAATGCGATCGGTAAGCCGGTATGGACGGGGCCCGCCGAAGGCTCTGCAATCGGCAATCTGGCCGTTCAGTGGATATCGCAGGGCGTCATCAAGGATATTTGGGAAGCGAGAAGGTTGATTCGCGACTCGTTTGGCGTTACGATGGTGGAACCGGAGTTTGGCTCCGAATGGACGGAAGCGTACGAGAAATTCCGGGAATTGACGGGATTGGACGAACAGGATGATTAAGCGGTGAAAAGAGGTAAGTTATGCTGGTCGCAGAACGATACGAAAAAATAGTGCAGCTGGTAAACGAGAGGGGCAGCATTCGCGTCTCGGAATTAAGCGAGCTGTGTCAGGTAACGGAGGAGACGATTCGGCGCGATTTGGACCGTTTGGAACAGGCCGGACGCCTGCGGAGATCACATGGCGGTGCGGTAAGCGTGAAGGATCAACAGCCCGAAATTCCTTATTTCGAACGGGAGATTTCGAATGCGGAGGAGAAGCGCCGTATCGCCTTGGAAGCGGTCAAGCGAATTCAGCCGCGTGACAAAATCGCGCTGGATGCCAGCTCCACGGCATGGTACATGGCGTCGCACCTTCCAGATATTCCGCTTACGGTGCTGACGAATTCGATCAAGGTGGCGATGGAGCTCAGTACGAAGGAGAAGATCGAAGTCATCTCCACCGGCGGCTTGCTTGCCCAGCGCTCTTTATCGTTCGTCGGCCCGCTCGCGGAACGAACGCTGCAGACGTATCACGTCGATAAGCTGTTCTTCTCCTGCAAAGGCGTACACCCCGAGTTCGGGATCAGCGAGTCGAACGAGCTGCAGGCACGGATTAAACAGCAGATGCTCGGCATTGCGGATGAGGTTATTTTGCTGTCCGACGCGAGCAAGTTCGGTGTGAAAGCTTTTACGCATGTTGCCGAACTGCGTGATGTGGATGCGCTCATTACAGACAAAGGCCTTACGAAGGAACAGCAGGAGCAGCTGGAGGGCAGCGGCCTAACCGTAACGTTCGTATAATGCAAAGAAGTCGATCCTTAGACAAAAAGGGTTCGGCTTCTTTTTTTAGTTCGTGCTACAGGATACCGACCGGTAAAAAAGTGGAAGTATGTTTTCATAGATTTGGGTCCAGCCAGTTTGTTTGGATTTTCTTTTCGAAGAGCAGGGACCTATTGAAATTTCATGAACAGCGTTTGGATTTTTCATTCGAACGCGACAGGAGAGGAGGTCCTTTCATGAAACCAAGTGTTCGCAGAATTGCTATCGGATTAGCATTCATTCATAATCATATGGTCTCTGTACCTGATCGCCGTTAAAATCTGTAAGCCTTCGTCCGTCATCAAATAAGTCAATAGCTGTAACCGGTGCTGTTTTGGCGAAGAAATCCATTCCCAATTTTTCAAGAAAGCATATATATCCAAATGACAGATTATGGTATGATGAGTCAAATATATGCATGCGGATGGGAGGGATAGAATGGAGATCATCTTTATAAGACACGGTCAAGGAGAGCATACACTACAACCTCCTGCAAGTTTGAACACAGTTGATCCTTCATTGACGGAGTATGGAATTTGTCAGGCAAGGCAGTTGTCTATCCGATATCGTTTGACGAAGGATGACTTGATTATAGCTAGCCCCACCCGCAGAACGATACAGACCGCGCTATATTGGAAAGATCATACAGAATGTCCCGTCTTGCTTCATGTCGCGGTAGGTCCGCGCATGTTTCCGCTTCTTCCTGTATCCCAAGCATTTCCCTGTGACACCTCCTTATCTAAATTGCAGCTGCAAAACGAGTTTCCCAATCTTCGTATCTATGAATCTGCTTATACTTCATGGGACGCCGGAATCAATGCAATTGATGAGGCTCTTTTTTCACAAGTGGCTCATCAATTTATAGAATGGTGTCTAGGCTGGAATAAAGAACGAATCTATATCGTTTCACACGATGGAACGATTACGTCGTACCGAACCTTTCTGGGAGAGGCTTCTTTGACAAGAAAGGACTTTCTTGGCGAAACGGGCTCTTATTGTATTCAGATCACATGCGATTCTAAAATAAATCGAAATAGATTATAAAGAGGAGATAACTATGAAAATTGGTTTTGTACTGTTTAATCAAGTGACGTTTCTAGATTTCGTAGGTTTTTACGATGTAATTTATCGTTTGAACTTGTTTGAGCAAACCAAAGGGACATCGTGGGAGTTATGTGGATGGACGGAAGACATTACAGATGAGATCGGTATTACGATAAAGGTAGATAAGGTCAAACCGGACCTATCTGAATACGATATGCTCTTCGTGCCAGGGGGCATGGGAACGCGGAAGCTGAAAGACGATGTGGAATTTGTAGAATGGCTCCGTACAGCGGAACAGGTGCCCTATAAATTATCAGTCTGCACGGGAGCGCTGCTGCTCGGAGCAGCTGGATTTCTGCAGGATAAGACTGCAACGACGAATCCAACCGCATACGAATTGCTGGAGCCCTACTGCAAAGAGGTCGTGCAAGCGAGAATTGTGAAGGACGGGCATATCATTACTGCAGGGGGAGTGACGGCATCGATCGATTTAGGATTGTATGTATTGGAAAGCTTGGCAGGGAAATCTGCGGCAGAGCAAGTAAAGAAGCAGTTGGATTATCCTTATACCGCGGAAAGGATCGTAGAGCTCTGATATGGCGGAACATGCGATATTGTTCGATTTGGACGGGACGTTATTGGATCATGAAGGAGCGGTCACTGCGGCCATTGCGGATTTTAGAAAGGGCCAGCCGCTGTTTGAGGAGCTCAGCTTGGAGGAGTTTCATGCAGTATGGTTCGCGTTAGAGGAAACCTACTATAATCGATATTTAGCCGGGGAAATTACGTTTCAGGAACAAAGAATGCTGCGTATGAAGGAATTGCATGCTTCGATTGGAGTGAGGCTTGAAGATGAGGAAGCGGTGCAGCTTTTTTCTCACTTTTTGCAGTTGTACCGATCCCACTGGAAGCTTTTTGATGATGTTCTGCCCTTGCTCCGTGAGCTGAAGCATGTCCCGCTTGGTGTGATCACGAACGGGGAACATGATACGCAGTTTCTCAAATTACAATCACTTGGAATCGAAGCCGATTTTCGTTTTTTTATTGCCTCTGGCAGGGTCGGATGTGCGAAGCCGAACAAGGAGATTTTTGAATGGGCTAGTCAAGAAGCAGACGTTCCTATTCATCAATGCGTCTATATTGGAGATCGATTCCATACCGACGCAGTCGGGAGTCAGGAAGCGGGAATGAAGGGGATCTGGCTCAATCGAAAGTTGACCGATATGGAGGATTTGCAAGGCATTACAGTGATATACAGTTTAACGGAAGTACCGTCTATATTAGAAAAATTCATAGAATAAAATAAAGAGACTAACTTGCAATCATACGGGGGGAAATCATCATGAATATTCCTGATCTTCTGGTGCTAGAAGGGGAGCGAATTCGAATCGAATCCCTACAGAGTCATCATATTCCAGAGATGTGGGATGACTCTTTATCTGAAGAGGTATGGAGATATTTGCCGAACCATTTTCGGACTACCCAAGCAATGCAAGAGATCTATTCAGCGTCGCTAAAATCCAAAGAACTCGGTCTGGAGCATCCTTTCGTCGTTTACGATAAGCAGCTGCAGCAGTATGTAGGAAGCACGAGATTTCTCAATATTTCATTAGAAAGCCGCAATCTAGAGATTGGGTGGACGTGGTATTTGCCCATGGTGTGGCGTACTCGCGTAAATACAGAAACGAAATACTTGCTGTTGAAATACGGCTTTGATGAACTGCAGCTGCTGCGGGTTCAGTTGAAGGCGGATACGCGGAATACCAGATCTAACGAAGCGATTGAGCGTATCGGAGCCGTTCGGGAAGGCATGCTGAGGAAAGATCGCATCATGCATGACGGCTATGTGCGAAACTCCTACATATACAGCATCGTTCGAGAGGAATGGCCAGGTGTGCAGGAACGATTCGAACAGGTACTGCTTCGGTGAATACAAAGTCATGCTCCAACAAGCTCTAAGCAGGATGAGACTTTGCAATTTTATGAAAATAATGGCTTTGGGCAGGGCGCGAAAAGGTTTGACAGAAATTTCGAAGTGATTTATGGCGTTTGTTCACTTATCATACGGGAGGAGTCTGTGAGAATGAACACGGAAGCGGTCATCTTTGATCTGGATAATACACTGTTGAACCGTAAGAAAGCCTTTGAGGTATATGCGGATCGGTTTATCGACCAATTCGTGAGGCTGCAGCTGATTCCGATGCGAGATCCAAGATGAAAGAATACATACGTACGGCCGATCGGGACGGATACCGCAGTAAACGGGAATTGTATGAAGATCTGAAGCGGCATCTTAACATGAAACAGGAACATACGACGATTGAAGATATGCTGCATTTTTGGTTCTCGGAGTTCCCGAAATGTACCGAATTGATGGAGGGCGCACAGGATGTCATAGAGCATTTGAAGTCCAAACAGATCAAGCTGGGGATCATCACCAACGGAGCGGTACATACACAGCATGCCAAAATTGACCAAGCAGGCATAAGACCTTATTTCGATTGTATTGTCGTCTCTGATGAAGTAGGGGTGAAGAAGCCGGATCGGCAAATATTTGACATTGCACTAGAGCGGTTAAATATACATCCTCAACAGACTTGGTATGTCGGAGATCATCCGCGGAATGATGTACACGGGGCAAGGGAAGCGGGCCTGCAAGCGGTTTGGCTGGAAGGATTTATGGAGTGGGATGCAGCGATAGAACCGCCTGAATATGTCATAACCCATTTGAAGCAGCTCCAATCATATTTCAAGTAAAGGGTGAACTTATGAACTTTCATATTCGAAAAATACGTACTCCTGATGAATATGCGGCTATCGCGAACTTGATCAATGCGAGCCAATTACAGCACAGCAGCTTGCCGAGGAAGACGGTAAAATCCTAGCACAGGGCTCGTTGTACAAGGATGAGAATGGCTGGCTTGCAGGACATGATCGATTTCGCATCGTTGCGGTAAATGAGCATGATCGTGTGATCGGTTACGGCATTTCCTGGAGAGCGCCTTGGACGGCTGCTGGGGAATTGAATCATTTGCTCGTTGTAGATCCGGATGCTAGAAATCAACAGGTGGGCTCTACACTTTATAGAGAAATGGAACAATGGGCTGGTGAAGTCGGAGCGAGCAAGCTGAATTTTGAAGTGGATGATGACGATAATGGTTAAGAAACTACAGTTTCACGCCATACTGCACCACAATGAAATGGGACAATAACCGAGAACAGGGTTGTAAAATGAGTGAATCAATTTCATAAATCTCATGCCTTGATATGACTGACTTTTTTAGACATAGAAAAAGGAGTACCTCCCCAAATCTCGAATAGGTTAAGCGACTAAACCAACCAATTGAGATGAGGTGAACTCC